>DASVCG010000112.1:0-6199 GCA_036381755.1 Phycisphaeraceae bacterium
CGGTCGATTACCTGATGGCGTTTCAGTTTGACTTTACCCAACGGCAGGACATGAACGTGACGTTTGTGGAGCCCTCTTCGGCGCAGGCGGTCTACGACGTGCGGAGCCTGCCGGGCGTGATGCGGGCGGAGCCTTTCCGCAGCGTGGCGGCGCGGCTGCGGCACGGGCACCGTGAGCGGCGCGTGGCGATCATGGGGATCGAGCCGGGCGGAACGCTCTACCGCGTGGTGGACGATCAGCGGGGGCCGCTGGAGCTGCCGCCCGATGGGCTGGTGATGTCCGTCAAGCTGGCGGAGCTATTGCAGGTGAGGCCGGGCCAGATGGTGACGGTGCAGGTGCGGGAGGGCAAGCGCCCCGTCCGCCAAGTGCCGGTGGCAGATTTGGTGGACGATTTTGCCGGCACCAACGCCTACATGAATGTTCATGCACTGCGCCGGCTGATGCAGGAGGGCGGCACCGTTTCGGGCGTGTTCCTGCGCGTGGATGAAGCCAGGACGAACCAACTGTACCTGGCCCTCAAGCAGACGCCCCGCGTCGCTTCGGTGACGGTCAAGCGGGCGATGGTCGAGAGCTTCGAGCAGACCATCAGCGAGAACCAGCAGCGCATCCGCATGTTCAACGTCGCCTTTGCGATCGTGATCGCCTTCGGCGTGGTCTACAACACCGTCCGCATCTCGCTGGCGGAGAACAGCCGGGAGCTGGCGACGCTGCGCGTCATCGGCTTTTCGCGGGCGGAGGTGTCGGCGATTTTGCTGGGGGAGCTGGCGGTGCTTACCCTGGCGGCCATTCCGGTGGGGTTGATGATGGGCTACGGCCTGGCGTGGCTGGCGACGCTGAGCGTGAACACGGAGATGTTCCGCATTCCGCTGGTGGTGAGCCGGGCGACGCTGGGGTTCGCCTCGGCGGTGGTGCTGGCGGCGGCGCTGGGGTCGGGGCTGGTCGTGCGGCGGCGCATCGACCGGCTCGACCTCGTCAGCGTGCTTAAGGCCAAGGAGTGATCCGGCGTGAAGCGATGGCGCACGCGATTGCTGATGCTGCTGCTGGCCGCTGGGATTCTGGGCGCGATCATCTACGCCTTCATGCCCGTGCCGGTGGAGGTGGAGCTGGCCCAGGTCGGCCGCGGCCCGATGCAGGTGACGGTGGACGAGGACGGCCAGACGCGCGTGCGCGAGCGGTACGTGATCCACGCGCCGCTTTCGGGCCTGCTGCTGCGCGTGCCCTGGGATGCGGGCGATTCGGTCCAGGAGGGTCAGACGCTGGCGGTGATTCAGCCCCCGGACCCGCAATTGCTCGACATCCGCACGCGGACGCAGGCCGAGGCGCGCGTGCAGGCGTCGGAGGCGGCGGTGCAGCAGGCCCAGGCGGAGCTTCGCCGCGCGGAGGCTGAGCTGGAATTGGCCCGCAGCGAGCGGCAGCGCATCTCGCAGCTTTTTGAGCACGCCGCTGCGACGCGCAAAGAGCTTGACGACGCCATCCTGCTCGAGCGCGTGCGGCAGCAGACCCGTCAAGCCGCCCAGGACGCGCTGGACGTGGCGCGCTTCGAGCTGGAGCAGGCCCGCGCCGCCCTGTTGCACGTCCAGATGCCGGGCGATGCAAGCGCCACGCAGGAGCAGGAAGCCTTCATCATCCCTTCGCCCATCGCGGGGCAGATCCTCCGCGTGATTCAGGAAAGCGCCACCGCTGTCAACGCGGGCGATCCCTTGCTGGAGCTGGGCGACACCTCGGCGCTGGAGGTGGTCGTGGACGTGCTCTCCGACGACGCGGTGGGGGTTCAGCCCGGCAACGCGGTGCTGCTGGAGGGCTGGGGCGGCGATCAGCCGCTCAACGGGCAGGTGCGCCTCGTCGAGCCTTTCGCCTTCACGAAGATCTCAGCCCTGGGCGTCGAGGAGCAGCGCGCCAATATCATCATTGATTTCACCGATCCTTATGAAGTCTGGTCGTCGCTGGGCGACGGCTACCGCGTGGACGCTCGCATCGTGGTCTGGCAGGGGGATGATGTGCTGAAGGTGCCCGCCAGCGCGCTATTTCGCTGGGGGCAGGATTGGGCGGTCTTTGTCGTCGAGAACGGCAGGGCGGCGCTGCGGCGGGTGCAGGTCGGCCAGCAGAACCCGCGCGAGGCGCAGATACTCGACGGGCTTCAAGAGGGCGAGCGGGTCATCGCCTACCCCGGCGACCGCGTCGAGCCGGGCGTGAGGGTCACCGCGGCGCAAGAGACCGCGACGCGGCAATGATCATGATCCTGGTCGCATCAGCTCCGGGCCGTTGGCGGCTTTGTCCGGGCGGCGGGGCAGGATCGAGGAGACAGGCGTGTCTGTGATCAAGAACATTCAATGGTTAGGTGATGCGGAGACGGGCTTGCTGCGCCTGCTGGACCAGACGCGGCTGCCGGGGCAGGAAGCCTATTTGGATTGCCGTTGTGCGCAGGAGGTTGCTGACGCGATCCAGCGGCTGAGCGTGCGCGGAGCGCCGGCGATCGGCATCGCTGCGGCGTACGGCTGCGTGCTGGGCACACAGCAGAATCAATTCGATGAATCGGCGGAGCAACTGGCCCGCAGCCGACCCACCGCGGTCAACCTGTTCTGGGCGCTGCGCCGCATGGCGCGCGTCGTGCCGCGCACGCCCGAGGCGCTTTTGCGCGAGGCCCGCGCGATCCACGAGGAAGACGCGGCGATGTGCCGGAAGATCGGCGAGCACGCCCTGGCGCTATTGGAGCGGCATCGCCGTGGCAAGCAGGGCTCGGCTGAGGCGATCCACGTCCTGACGCACTGCAACGCTGGCGCGCTGGCCACCGGCGGCATCGGCACCGCCACCGCGGGGATTTACCTGGCCCACCAGCGCGGGCTGCCGATCCGCGTGCTGGCGGACGAGACGCGCCCGCTTTTGCAGGGCTCGCGCTTGACGGCGTTCGAGCTGGCCGCGGCGGGCGTCCACGTCACGCTCATTTGCGACAGCATGGCGGCGCAGGTGATGCGCAGCGGCCGTGTCGATTTGATCATCACCGGCGCTGACCGCATCGCCGCCAACGGCGACACCGCCAACAAGATCGGCACCTACGCCCTGGCGGTCCTGGCGCGCCACCACGGCCTGCCGTTCTACGTCGCTGCGCCCAGCTCCACCTTCGACCTGGAGACCCCCGATGGCTCGCGCATCCCCATCGAGCAGCGGCCCGATCAGGAGATCACCCACGGCCTGGGCGGGCCCACAGCGCCGCGGGGCGTCGAGGCGTACAACCCCGCCTTCGACGTGACGCCTGCGGACCTCATCAGCGCGATCATCACCGAGAAGGGCGTCATCGAGCCGGTAAGCGAAACGCGGATCCGCCAGGTGCTGGGCGCGGGCGAAGCGGCCGGTTGAATTTGAAGTTGAGGGGCAGGCTCAATCGAACCGCTGGCCGGTGGAAGCGTTGCAGGAGCGTCGGGTCAGGATCGCCTGGCGGCCCAGAGGGCTTTGGGCTCGGTGCCGGCGCGGAGGCGGGCGATGTTGCCGCGATGGCGGAGGACGACCAGCGCCGCCAGCAGCACGGTGACGCCGGCGTAGACGGCGATCTCATCCACCGGCCTGCCCAATAGCGCAGCACTGAGGATCGCCAGCGGGGGCAGCAGGACCGCTGCGGCGATGCTGGCCACGCTCACGTAGCCGCTGATGAGGATGGCGATGATCCAGCCCACCGCGGCCGCAGCGCCGGAGAGGGTGAGCACCGGCCAGAGGCCCAGTAGCGCGCCCAGGCCGGTGGCCACGCCCTTGCCGCCACGGAACCCGAGCCACAGGGGGAAAATGTGCCCGACGATGGCCGCAGCGGCGATCGCCAACCAGCTCAGCGCAGCCGCGGCGCCCTGCGTCTGGCCGCTGATAAGCCCCGCCCAGCAGCCGTAGAGCCAGACGGGGACAAATCCCTTGGCCAGATCCAGCAGGAAGCACGCCACGCCCCACGGCCGGCCCAGCACGCGGCCGACGTTGGTCGCGCCGATGTTGCCGCTGCCCTGCCTGCGGATGTCCACGCTCCGCGACCATCCGATAAGCAGACCGAAGGGGACCGAGCCGGCCAGGTAGCCCACCGCCAGCCACAGCAGCCAGTTCGTGTTCCAGAGCATGGGCGGATATCGTATCAACCGATCGGGCCTGGCGCTTGGGCGCGGGGCCGATCCTGCCGATAACGCCCTTAAGCATGCCTTTTGAGCGGCGGAATTTGTTGTTGCTGCTGGCCCACGGGCTGCGAAGCGACGCGATCAGTGACGACCGCAGTTGGCCTCTGCGCACGCCGAACCTGGAGCGGCTCGGCCAGCAGGGGCTGCGGCTGGTGGCGGCCTCGGCATGCCCGACCGACCAGGGCGGATGGGTGAGCCTGCTGACCGGGCTGCACCCGCGTCAGCACGGGCTCCTGGCCGACACGCCCCGGGTGCGGCTGATCGACGCGCTGCCGGCCTGGTTCGCCCAGGCGGGCTATCACGTCGCCGGCGTCGGCTGCGTGGGGATGATGGAGCCGCTGCTGCATGAGGCGGTGGCGGTGGAGGATGTGTCCGTCCCCGAGCCCGCCCGCTGCGCTTATTGGTCGGCGATGCAGAAGCAGGGGCTGACCGATGCGCTCGCCCGTCAAAGGCGCCAGCGGCTGCGCAGCGGGCCCTTTGAGCCGGACCGCTTGCTGATCGAGCCGGAGCAGGACATCGACGGCTTCATCGCGCGGCAGGCGGCGGCGGCGCTGGAGCGGATGCCGACCGATCGCCCCTGGCTGCTGGTGGTGGTCTTCTCCGGCCCGGGCAATGACCTGCCCCCGCCTCCGCTTTACGAGCAGATCGTGAACCCCGCCCACGTACGCCACGGCTTTACGCCGGCGGACCTGACGCAACTGGACGCGCTGGCTGAGCCGGTCTACCCCCGCGTGATGCTCCAGCGGCTGGAGCCTTAC
Source organism: Phycisphaeraceae bacterium (assembly GCA_036381755.1). Taxonomy (GTDB): domain Bacteria; phylum Planctomycetota; class Phycisphaerae; order Phycisphaerales; family Phycisphaeraceae; genus DASVCG01. The sequence goes on from DASVCG010000112.1 coordinate 4,904, forward strand.
GCCATCGGCCGCATCCGCGCGGACTACCTGGCGCGCGTGTCAATGATCGACTACAGCGTCGGCCGACTGGCAGCGGTGCTGGCCCGCCGACCCGACCAGGGCCGCACCTGGACCATGCTCAGCTCCGACCGCGGCTACCTCCTGGGCGAGCATGGCCTCATCGGCCACCGCTCGTTCCTGGCCGGGGCGCTGGAGGTGCCGCTGGTCGTGACGCCCCCCGCCAACGGCTCGCCGCTTCTGGCGCACACCGCTGAGGGATTGATCAGCACCATCGACGTGGCGGCGACGGCGGCGGCGATCGGCGGGTGCGACCTGCCCCCCGCGGTCGCGGGTCGATCCCTCCTGCCCCTCTTTCAGGTTGATGCGGTCCTGCCCGACCCGCCCGGCGGGAACCTGAGCGAATTCAACGACCGCCTGCTCCTGGAGACCGACCGCTACAAGGCCGTGTTCAACACCGCCACACGCGTCTGCCTGGGGCTGTACGACATGCTGGCCGATCCACACGAGCGGAACAACCTGCTCCAGACGATGGAGGGGGTGAACCTGCTGGACGCTTTGCGCTCGCGCTTGAGCGAAGCGCTGTTGCCGCTGCGTGCTGCCGGCGGCGCCGCGGTCAACGGCTCGCACACTTGACGTCTCGTCTGTTCCGCCCGACCTGCCGACCCCGGAGGCCTCCTGGCGGCTCACATATCACCGTCCTGGTGCAGCGGCTGGATCTGAAGCAGCGGGATGTGTACGAACATCGGCTGAGCGAGGCAGTAGAGCACGGCCTCGGCGATGGCCTCGCTGGTGAGCATCGTGCCCTGCATCTCCTGTTCCCGCTCCTCTTCGGGAGGGGCGGGGTTCAGGTCCGAGCCCACGTTGCCCGGCTCGATGAGCGTGACGCGGATGTTGTGGCTATGGAGGTGCTTGGCCAGGCTGTCGCAGAAGCCGCGCAGGGCGGTTTTGGCGGCGACGTAGATATCCCCGCCGGGCCCGCGGCTTTTGGCGCTGAGCGAGCCGATGTTGATGATCGTGCCGCTGCCTTGCTTGCGGAAGCGCGGGATCGCCCGCTGGGCGCAGGCCATGTAGCCCACCAGGTTCGTGTCGATGATGTAGCGGTATGCCTCCGGCTCGGTGTCCGTGATGCTCCCGCCGGGGACGCTCGCGTTGTTGATCAGCACGTCGAGCCCGCCTAGCTGCTCGTCAGCGGTCAGGAAGACGCGGTCCACGTCGCTTTCGCGGGTCACGTCGGCGACCAGGCCCACGACGCGCTGGGCGCATTCAGCCTCCTCCATGGTCTGCATCGCATCGCGG
>DASVCG010000113.1:0-4106 GCA_036381755.1 Phycisphaeraceae bacterium
ATCAGGGGCGAGTGGTTCTGAACACGGCTGTGGCCCCGCTGGCTTTGAAGGAGAATGCGCAGGAGATGTCTCATTCCATTACGTCGTCGGCGCCCGATGCGGAGCGCGGCTGGCTCTCGCGATTGGAGAAGGCCGCGGGCAACGGCTCGCACGAGCTGTGGAGCCTGCCCCAGTCCATGACCGACCCGTTCTTGAGCCTGGCCCGCCGACTTGAAGCCACGCTCGAGAGCTACCGCTTCACCACCGAGCCGCGCAGCCTCATCGAGTGGGCCGCGGCCCAGACCGGCCTGGACGATCCGCTATCCAAGTACACCCGGCACGAGCTGGAGCAGGCCTTCCCGCGCTTCGCCCGCGATCGGGACCAGCACCTGCAAGGCCTGGTCCGGCAGATCAAGCGCAGCGGCGAGTCGCACCTGCTCGAACAGGCTGCGGCCAAGACCCGCCTGCCCGCTGCCCGTGCTGCGCTGACCAAGGCCATGCGGGGGTGAGGATCGAACCATCACAGAGGGGGATTGCCGATTGCCAATTGATCATCGGTAACCCCTCATGTCGTTTCTGTGTTTGTGTGATTTGTCCGCGCCTGCCGTCTGCCCTCTACTCTCTACTTTCTGCCTTCTACTCTCTTTCGCGGCCCCCTCACCCTACCCTCTCCCCCGTAAACGGGGGAGAGGGCTGAATAATTGCGTCTGCCCCCTGCCCGCTGCCGTCTATCTTCCCGCCCGCTGCTCTTGCGGTGGGCTGGGGTTACAATCGTGTCCTTATGGAAAGCGTCGCCAAGCGCATCGAGCGGCTTCGCAACGAGATCCACCGGCACAACTGGCTTTACTATGTCGAGAATCGGCCGGAGATCTCCGACCAGGCCTTTGACCGCCTGCTCAAGGAGCTGGAGCGGCTCGAAGCCCAGCACCCGGAACTGATCACCCCCGACTCGCCCACGCAGCGCGTCGGCGGGCAGCCCCTCGCAGGCTTCCGCGCGGTCGAGCACACCTGGCCGATGCTCTCCATCGACAACACCTACGACCGCAACGAGCTGGCGGCGTGGTACCAGCGCGTGCTGCGCGGGTTGAAGATCCAGCCCTCCGCGGGCGAGGGCGGCCTCTTCGACCGCGGCGACGGGGTGGACCTGGTCCTGGAGCCCAAGATCGACGGCGTGGCGGTGAGCCTGCGCTACGAGGACGGCCAGCTTGTCCTGGCTGCCACGCGGGGCGACGGCCGACGCGGCGACGACATCACCACCAACGCCCGCACCATCCGCGCGATCCCCCTGCGGCTCATGCCCGACGACGGCATGCCCCGCCTGGTCGAGGTGCGCGGCGAGGTGTACATGACGCAGGAGGAGTTCCAGCGGCTCAACCATCAGCGGATCGACCAGGGCCTGGAGCCCTTCGCCAATCCGCGCAACGCCACCGCGGGTACGCTCAAGCAGCTGGACCCGCGCGTGGTCGCTTCGCGTCACCTGCGCTTCTACGCCCACGGGCGCGGCCACCTGGACCCGGACCCTTACCGCAGGCACAGCGAGTTCCTCGCTGCGGCCAAGCGCTGGGGCCTGCCCGTCAACCCGCACACCAGGCAGGTTTCCTCCCTGGACGAAGCCTGGAAATACATCGAGGAATTCGAGCGGTACCGCGCGGAGCTGGGGTACCTGGTGGACGGCGTGGTGGTGAAGGTGGACCGCTACGACCAGCAGGAGCAGCTTGGCGCCACCAGCAAGGCCCCGCGCTGGTGCATCGCCTACAAGTACGCCGCGGAGCAGGCCACCACGCGCCTGCGGGATGTCACGTGGCAGGTGGGCAAGGGCGGGACGCTCACGCCCGTGGCGGAGCTGGAGCCGGTGTTTGTCGCGGGCACGACGGTGAAGCGCGCCAGCCTGCACAATGTGGATGAGATCCGCCGCAAGGGCGTTCGCATTGGCGACGTGGTGGTGATCGAGAAGGCGGGGGAGATCATCCCGCAGGTGGTGCGTTACGTGGAGGATCAGCGGCCCAGGCACACGAAGGCCATCGAGCCGCCTGCGCGCTGCCCAAGCTGCGGCACGCCGACGGTTCACCTGGAGGACGAGGTGGCCCTGCGCTGCGTCAACCCGGACTGCCCGGCGCAATTGCGCGAGCGGCTGATCTGGTTCGCTGGGCGCGATCAGATGGATATCGAGGGCCTGGGCGACAAGATGGTGCATCAGCTTGCCGACGCGGGGCTGCTGCATTCGTTTGGCGATATTTATGCGTTGCCGCAGAAGCGCGACCGGCTGCTGGAGCTGGAGCGCATGGGCGCCAAGAAGGCGGACAACCTGATCCGGGCGATCGAGGAAAGCAAGTCGCGCGGGCTGGCGCGCGTGCTGGCGGGGTTAGGCATTCGGCACGTGGGCACGCGCACCGCGGCCATCCTCGCCCAGCACTTCGGCTCCATTGATGCGCTCGTGGAGGCCGGCCAGGAGCAGATCGCCCAGGTCGATGAGATCGGCCCGGTGACGGCTGAATCGGTCTACAAGTTCCTGCACCACGAATCGGGCAGGCAGGTGATCCGCGAGCTGCGCGAAGCGGGCGTCAAGCTCACCGAGCCGCGCCAAGCCAAGGCCCCGGTCAAGTCTCCCTTCGCGGGCAAGACGATCGTGCTGACCGGCTCGCTGGAGAGTTTTGATCGCAAAACGCTCACCGATCGGCTTGAATCGCTGGGCGCCAAGGTCACCGGCAGCGTCTCCAAGAACACCGACCTGGTCATCGTGGGCGAGTCGCCAGGCAGCAAGCTCGACAAAGCCCATGAGCTGGGCATCGAAACCTGGGACGAGGCGCAACTGCTCGAAGCGCTGAAGAAGACGAGCTGAAGATATATCCCAGGGGCGCAGAAAAAGGTCAAGGGGCTTAGGAAGCTGAGCGGCCAGTAAACTGCTGCTGGCCGGATGCAACCCTGCAAGAACAAGTACTACCGGCGTTCCCGAATCAGTGAGAAGGTCTTCCGCCGCCTGATCCGAGCCTTCGCGCTGGACCTGACCGCCACCGACGCGGCCGAGCTGACCGGCCTCAGCGTCCGCTCGGTCAACCCCATCTACCTCAGGCTCCGCCGACGCATCGCCGAGCACTGCGAGCTGCAGAGCCCGGTGCGGGGGGTGGTCGAAGTCGATGAGTCCTACTTCGGCCCCAGACGCGTCCGCGGCAAGCGGGGCCGGGGCGCCGGGGGCAAGACCATCGTCTTCGGCGTGTTCAAGCGGGGCGACCGCGTCTACACCCAGATCGTCCCCGACGTGAAGAAAAAGACGCTGCAAAAGGCGATCCGCGGCCGCGTCAGCCTCCAGAGCATCGTCCACTCCGACGGCTGGCCCGGCTACGACGGCTTGGTCGACGTCGGCTACGCCAAACACCTCCGCGTCCACCACGGCCAGGACGAGTTCGCCCGCGGACGCAGCCACATCAACGGCATCGAGAGCTTCTGGAGCTACGCCAAGCACCGCCTGGCCAAGTTCCACGGCGTGCCCCGGCACACCTTCTACCTGCACCTGAAGGAGACCGAGTTCCGCTTCAACCATCGCCGTGATAACCTCTACCTGGCCGTGCTCAAATTGCTCCGCGAACAACCGATTTAGGCCGCTCAGCTTCCTAAGCCCCTTGACGATTTACCGCTAACTTGCTAAGCGTCTGAAACAAAGCAGATCAGCGGGTTTTCATACCATTTCCTGAAACCAATCAGGCTGCCAAACCCCGTTTAGAGCTCCTGTTGGCGATCTGGAGGATGACACGCGTTGATGATCGTTGCCAGAATCCCTCGTCGTTAGCGAGGGTTCCCCCGGAACAGGATTTTGCATGATTGCTGCAAGTCCTTCCGTTTTGGGCGCGATGTTGGGGGCATAGAGGATCGGCTTGGCCTGGGGCCAGCGTCGGACGCGGTCGAGGCCGCGATCCAGCAGGGCCTCCACACCCTGTTTGCCAAATGATCGCCGGGTGGCCACCCCCATGGGGGGATGGCGTGAGGCTCACTCCTGGGCGTCGCCCTCGACGATGACCGCCATCTCCTCGCCGTTGGGGTCGAGCTCGACGGTGACGACGGTGGCGGCGGATTCGTTCGCCGGTTGTCGGTAGGAGCGGATGAATCGCCCGTCTTCGCCGCCGTAGATGTAG
>DASVCG010000114.1:0-2022 GCA_036381755.1 Phycisphaeraceae bacterium
GGCTGGTGTTCCGCTTTGCGCCGGCCCAGGAGCAGGTGAAGCTTCTGCTGGCGGGCGAGGTGGATTTGGTGACGGAGCTGCCGGGCACGATGACCACGTCGGTGGAGGCGTCCTCGCAGGCGCGGGTGGCCAAGCAGCGCACCTTCTGGACGGTGGGCGCGACGATGAACACCGATTCGGGCGCGCTGTCCGACGTGCGCGTCCGCCGGGCGCTGAATTTGGCGATCGATCGCGAAGCGCTGGTGCGGTACGACATCCGCGGCAACGGCTCAGCACTGGCGACGCTGACGATGCCCGGCGAGGAGGGGCACGCCCCGGACCTGGAGCCGTACCCGCATGACCCCGATGCCGCCAGGCGGTTGCTGGAGCAGGCCGGCGTGGAGATGCCGCTGGTGCTCAAGGCGCTGGTGCGCGCCCAGGCGCAGCGTACAGCCCTGATCATCAAGGCGCAGCTTGAGAAGATCGGCGTGCAGTTGGACATCCAGGCGGTCTACAGCGACGCGGAGGTGATCCGCGGGCTCCAGTCCGAGGCGTGGGACATCGCCATCGCGGGGCTGCCCGACCCGATGTGCCATTCGTTCTTCATCCAGAGCATTCTGCTGTTTTCCAAGTCGCCGTTCTCGTTGCAGAACGATCCGGAGTTCGACCGCCGACTGATGGAGGTGGTGCAGACGCTGGACGATGCGCAGCGGGCCCGGCTGGGCCGCGAGCTGGACCACTACGTGTACGAGCAGGCGTTGAGCCTGTTCACGTATCAGAAGATCAAGACGTACGGGGCGCGGCTGGGGGTGGAGTTCACGCCGTACATCTCCGGGATGCCTTATTTCTTCGACGCGCGGATCGTGCCGCGGCCCGAGGCGGCGGCGGCGACAGCGGCGACAGCGGCGACGGAGGCAACCGCACCGCTTCCATAGCTTCTGGGGAGTTGCCCATGCCTGAGTGGATCACACTGACCAACCTGGTGCTGCTGGCGGGCCTGCTGCATTTTTGCCAGATCCCGGCGATGCTGGCGGCGCCGCGGATGCTGGGCTGGAAAGAGGACCTGGCGAAGCTGGCGGTGATCAACCGGCGGATCGTGCAGGTGATCGGGATCGCGATCGTGATCGTAGGCGTGGGGCTGGGCATCGTGGTGGTCTGCGCGCCGGCGGACGTGGCCGGCGGCAGCCGGGCGGGCATGGGCCTGGCGTGCTTCCTGGGCGTGTTCTGGGGCTACCGCGCCGCGGTGCAGTACCTCCTGTATCACCGGATCTGGCCCAGGGGGGTCGTCGGCCGGCTGAGCCACTATGGGCTGTGCGGGCTGTTTACGTTTCAGAGCGTCGTGTACCTGGCGGCGTTCCTGGCGGGCCTGGGAGGCTAAGCCCGTGCCGGGGGAGCCAATGTCATGGTGGATCCGCGCCTCCTCAAGCCGTTGGTCGGTTCGACGTTTGTCGGCAAGATCCTGATCGGCATCCTGCCGGTGGTGCTGGTCTCGCTGGGCGCGGTGACCGGGGCGCACTACATCGTGGCCCGCGACCAGATCTCCAAGGACATCCGGCATGAGATCCAGATGCTGGCCGACCAGGTCGCCATCCACGTCCGCTCGTTCGTCGAGCAGCGTCTGCGCGATCTGGACACCGTCGTCGAGAACCCGCTGCTGGCCGACTACTACAAGAACGTGAACTACGGCCTGCTGCTGGAGGCGGCGGAATACCGCAAGCAGCTTTACGGCTACCTTCAGACGTTCTCCAACCGCACGCAGGTGTACAGCCTGCTGCTCTACCTGGATGCGCAGGGTCGGATGGTGGCGGGCGTGCGGGAGGGGCAGGTCATCACGGACCCCGACGCCTGGATTCCGCCCATCGGCGATATCCGCCGCAGTGGGGTGTACCGCTCCCCGGTGCTCGACACGCCCCAGGGCGACAAGCAGATGGTGCTGGCCAAGGCGGTGTTCGATGAGGGCGGGGAGTATCAGGGCGCCATCGTGCTGATGTGCGACCTGCGTCACCTGGAGAGCCAGGTGCTCAACCGGACGCGGCTGGGCGT
>DASVCG010000115.1:0-5219 GCA_036381755.1 Phycisphaeraceae bacterium
CAGCGTTATCGTCGGCTACGCGCGCAGCCTCATCGCCAGCGGTCAGACCACACGGGCCCAGGAACTGCTGGCGCCTCTGCTGGGCCGCTCAAGCGACTGGCGGCTGGCCTGGATCCGTCTGGCGATGCTGGCGATGCCGGACCCCGCCACCGCCAAGGCCTGGCTGGAGCGGGTCAGCCCCTACGTGGCCGACGATGCTGTCGACGAACAGGTGACGCTGGCGCAAAGCTGGTGGCTCCTGGCCGACCGCTTCCAACGGCCCGACTTCCGCCAGCCTGCCCGCCAGATCGTCGAGCGGATCATTCAGCAGCCCAACGCCTCCGCCCAGGCCTGGCACATGCGCGCCCTGATGGCTGAGCATCAGCAGGACGCCGCCACCGCCCAGGCCAGCTACCGCAAAGCCCTGGAGCTGAACCCCGACCTCCACGTGGCGCGCAACAACCTGGCGATGCTCCTGGCGCAGGACGACCAGAGCCTCGACGAGGCGCTGCAGCTCGCGCAGCAGGTCGTCGCCGCGGTGCCCAACAGCCCGCCCTTCCTCGACACCCTCGCCTACATCCAGGCCAGGGCCCACCAGTGTGACGCCGCCATCCAGAACATGCAGCAGGCCATCCAGCTTGACCCGCAAAATCCCGTCTGGCGCGAAAACCTGGCCAAGATCCTGGCCATGTGCGGCCAGCAGGAGCGGGAAAGCGAACTGCTCCAGACCATCCACGCCGCGACACAGCCCAGCGAATGAAGGGCGATCCGAATATCCGATTGTGCCGCCAGCCAGGCTGACCCGCATGGGTGCAGGCGTAGATCGCGCTCGCTCTGCTTAAAGCAATACCGATGCCGAGGGCCTTGCCGTCGAGTTCATATCGGCGAATTCATGTCAGCGTGTTGGACGTATTAGGCCCACAACTTGATCAGCTTCTGCGGGCCTTGCAGCTTTCATCAGTATTGTTGATATACCCGTGAGGTTGCTGAGTTTTTTCATCACGGCTACAGTCGCGGCATCTTGACAAGTGAGGGGCTGTGTTGTTTCCTGCGGGCAAACTTCTTGGGAGACAAGCCCGATTGAGCAAAGTCTTCTGTTAACGCTGAGGCGATTGTGCGGTTGTCCGATCGGGCACGCGCAGCCTGCTTTCAACCGATTGACTCTGATCAGACATCGTCCATCTGCTCGCATGATAACGGAAAGGTGATCCATGGCAGCCATTGATCCTGCGGCGCTTCACACCCTGTCCGAGGTGCTGGGCTCACCCGATGCGTTCCTGCCGTTAACGTGGGTGATCAGCGAGCAGATCGGCGTTGCCCGATCGTGTTGGCCTGTGGCTTTGCCCGTGGCGCTGCCGCGGACGCTGGCGCCAGCGGGCCATCGGCTGCGCGTGGAGGAGCAAGGGCAGGCGATCCCCAGCCAGCTCCAGGTACTCACCTCTTGGGACGACGGCTCGGCACAGTACGCCATCGTGCACGCTGTGGTGAACATCGCTGCACACGCGACCATCCATCTCCAGTTGGCCGCTGTGACGGATGACGACGACCATCAGGCCGTCGCCGTCGAGGAAAGCGGAGACGCCATCACGGTCGATACCGGGGCGGCGCGGTTCACGGTGGCCCGCCAGGGCGGCGTGCAGCTCACCTCCGTGCGTCATCAGGCGGGGGAGTTCATCGCTGAGGGAGGGCAGGCGGGTTGTTTTGCCGGGTGGATCTGCGATGCGGCGAGGGGCGGCGTGTGGGTCGATCCCAGTGATGATCGGTATTGCGAAACGGTTGAGACGCGTCTGATCGAACGCGGTCCGGCACGCTGTGTGATCGAGAAGCGGGTGCAGTTTTTCAGCGGCGCGTCCGACGTGCTGCGGACGTGGCTGATCTTTTACCGCGATCAGCCCTGGGTGCGGTTCTACAGTTGGTATGAAGCGGGCGACTATCTGTACCCCCCGACGGTCAGCCGGGAGGTGGCGTTTGACGCGTCGCTGCGCTGGGCGGGCGGGGCCTGGTCGCTGGCGGAGTCGCGCTTCGGCACGGTCAGCGAGGAGGAGGTGGTTCACCTGGAAACACCCGCGGGGGAGGCGGCCGTCGTGCTGCCGTGGCTGCGCGAATTGGGCATGGAGGGGCCGGCCAACGTCTGGGGGCAGGCGGACCCGTCGCGTCAGCGGGTGCGGGTGCAGTGGCGGCCGATCGACTCAGCGGACCTGACGCGGAGCCCGATGAACGCCCCGTGCTGGGTGCCGCGCTACTGGCGTGAAGCGGCGCTGGCGGTCGGCACAGCAGCGCATCCCGCCGCCGCCCAGGCCATCCGCGCGGAGCTGGAGATGCGCGGCCTCCACATCCGCCCGCAGCGCGGTTACCAACCCGCCGCCGCCCTGCTCGACCGGCTGGTGCTGCTCGAACGCGACCGCTCGATGCTGCGTCAGACAGCGGATGCGGTGCTGGGAGCGTATCTCTCGCCCGATTACCCCCGCGACGGCATCGACGGCAGCGAGATGCGCAACTGGGAGTCGGCCTACTTCCACGGCTTTGGCTGGCGGACGATCTGCGCCGATCAGCCGCGGGCCTTCTGCCCCCGGCGGACCAAGCCCGACGGCGTGGACGTGCTGCTGACCGCTCACGCTTTCTTCGATGACCCCGAATCGCTGCGGCGGGCCAAGCTGCAGGCACGGGCCTGGCCGGTGAATTGCGCACCCGCGGCGATGCAGCGCTACGCCTTCACCTTCGACGACACAGAAGGCTGGACAGGACGGCGCCAGCGGCGCGGTGAATATTCCCCGGAGGCCGCCCACCTCGTCCCATACACCACCAACCCGGCCTACGCCGCTCACCTGCTCGCCACCATGTTCTGGATGTGGACGCAGACCGGTGAGCCGATGCTGCGCGATACGTTCGACCGGCTGCTCGATCGGCTGGACCGCTACTACGATGATCCGATCTGGCGTAACCGGCCGTTCGACGGCGATCGGCCGTGGATCTACCTGCGCGACCTGGTGCGGCTCTATCAGCTCACCGAGCAGCCGCGCTACCGCCGCCGGGCCGAAGCGCTGGCGAGGCTTCTGCCCGAACGCGTCTCGCCGGAGGCCTGGATCGGCAACCGGTACGTGAGGCTGTGGAACGTCGAGGCATACGCCTTGTGTTACCGCCTGACAGGGAGCGAGAAAGTTCGCCGCGTGCACGAGCGCTTAATTGCCGATGACGTGGCTGAGGCGCAGCAGCACGGACGGGAAGGCAGCCTGCTGTTGCCGATCGCCCGTGGCTTCCCGGCGGAGCTGGAGTTCGTCCCCGCCCTCTTTCAGCTTGCGGTGGCTGTGGCTCAGCAGCGGCTGTGGGACGATCGGCCCGAGGCGCGCGAGCTGCTCGGGCGGCTGTGGCAGGAAGGCAGCGCCCACTTCCGCTCCGACAGCCCTTACTGGCCCGGCCTGCAACTGCTGATCTACTCGCACCACGCGCGGCAATGCCTCCAGCACTGCTCGCATGAGGAGGTGCTCGATCGCACCACCTGGGATCTGGACTCGCTGGCCATCAACATCCTGCCCGGCGAGCTGCTGCGCCTGCTGACCCTGACCGCCCGCCGACAGGCTCCTTACCGCTACGACGCCGCCACCCGATGCCTCACACTCGAAATGGTCGTGCCGAATGACGAGCCGCTCCACCTCACCTGGCCCAGCGGTTGGTGCCGGCTGGGTTGGGAGGGCGATCAGCTCCATCTGTCGGGCCATCTGGATGACGGCCAGTTGCGAGTGCGGATCACCGACGACGGGCGCAGCACATGGACGCCCGCCGATGGGCTTCAACCCGCTGACTCGGCTTTCGAGGTGCAATGCCGCAAGCCGGGTGCGTTCGCGTTGATCTGCGGCCGCCGATCCGCCCAGCCCCGCATGGAGGCCCCCGCATCATGAAGACGGTAAGCTTGCCTTATTGGACCGATCATGATGAGCTGCGAGCTTACTGGGAAGCGACGCGTCCGCCGCTCCATACGCTGCCCGAGGCGCTCAGCCAGGCAATTCACACTTGGCAGCAGCGCCCGTTGAGCCGGGCGTTTCCGATCGAGGGGACTTCACAGCAGCGGCGGGAATGGCGCGACCGCACGCGCGAGTGGCTCATCGAGCGGTTGTCCTGGCCGATGCCTCCGCACCCCCTGGAGCCCGTCGTCGAGCGCCGCTGCGAGCGCGACGGCTATATCGAAGAACAGGTCACCTTCGTCGGCGCGCCCCCGCTGCGCGTGCCGGCCACCGTGCTCATCCCCACGCGTGGCGACGGCCCGTTCCCGGCTGTGCTGGCCCTGCACGATATGGGGTGCATGCGGGTCTTTGGCCGCCAGAAACTGCTGGCTTTCGAGGGCGAGCCGCACTATCTCACCCAGTTTCGACAGTTGTGCTATGAGGGTGTGAGCATCATGCGCGAGCTCGTCCAGCGCGGCTACGTGGTGATGGCGATCGACGCGATGTGCTTTGGGGAGCGCACATGCGCCGGCATGGGAAAATCCGATGAGTTCCACGCCCAGCGCTGCGGCTGGAATGATGAACAGGCCGATGCGTTCACGCTGCACATCGTTGAGAAGGAAGAGCCCGCGTTGGTGCGCAACATCATGACCCTGGGCCGCACCTGGCCCGGGCTGATCGTGGCCGACGACCGGCGAAGCCTGGATTATCTGGCCTCCCGCCAGGAGGTCGACGCTGATCGCATCGGGTGCGTGGGGCTATCCTTCGGCGCCTACCGCGCGAACTATCTTGCGGCCCTGGACGAGCGGATCGCCGCGGCTGTCAGCGTGTGCTGGACGAGCACGATGGACGCTGTCATCGGCTACAACGTGCGCGGGGCGATGGGCTGGTTCACGCAGGTGCCGGAGCTGTTCGCCCAGATGGACCTGCCCGACCTGCAAGCCCTGGCGGCCCCGCGCCCGTTCCTGGCGATCAGCGGCTGGCAGGATCTGCTCATGCGTCCCTTCGGCATCGCCCGGGCGCATCATCGCCTGCGCCAGGCGTGGTCCGCGTGGGAAGCACCCGAGCGATTGGGCAGCTTGATCTATGACGCCCCGCACGAGTTCAACCGCACCATGCAGCAGCAGGCGTGGGCCTGGCTGGACCGCTGGCTCAAGCGGTGATCAACATCCGCCCCACCATCAGGCCACGAAGTAATTTGTTCCGCCGACACTAAACTGGTGACCGCTACGCCATGGAGGCGATGCGACGGGCGGGCAGGTGAACCAGCAGCAGGCGATGTTCGCGGCGCTGGGTCTGGAG
>DASVCG010000116.1:0-3667 GCA_036381755.1 Phycisphaeraceae bacterium
GGGGCGGACTTTGGGGCGTGATCCGTTTCGGCGGGGCCGGTGATCTAGCGGGAAACCGTCGGCACGTGCTCCAGGTCGCTTGGCTCCAGCACCGTCAGCGCCAGGCCCACCTGATGCTCTTTCGGCAACGGCGCGATCCGCTTGCGGTACATCTGCAACTGATCCTCCACCAGGCCGCGCGCGATCAGGTCGCGTTCGGGAACCGCGCCGAGGTCGTTCGTCTGCTCCAGCCACTGCTCCAGCGCCGCTGCGAGCCGCGCCTTGACCGCCCCGCGTGCTGGATCGTCCGCGAGGTTCCGCAGGCACCACGGATCGGTCTGCAGATCGTACAGTTCTTCGGGCGGCTTGGGGTAGCGCATGAACGCCGCCGCGTCGCCATGCAATTGGCCAGCGGCATAAAGACGGCGCAGCTCCTGCATCGTCGGCATGTGCTCCATGTACTGATTTCGCTGCGCGTAGGGGATCTGGGGATAGAAGTTCCGTACATAGTGCCATCGATGGTCGCGGGCGATCCTCACGCGGTCGAACGCCTCGTCCATGCGGTCGCGGCCGGCGAAGATGAACTCGCGTGGCGGGGCTGCGTCGCGGCCGAGGAATACCTGCCCGTCGTAGCTTGGGGGAATCGGCACGCCCGCCAGTGACAGGAACGTCGGCGCGATGTCCACCCACGAGACGAGCCGGCGATCCACTGCGCCGCTGCGCAGCCCCTGGGGCCAGCGGACGATCAGCGGCATGTGCAGCCCCGCGGTGTACGTCCATCGCTTTTCACGCGGCAGGCCTCGGCCGTGGTCCGCCAGGAACACCACCACGGTCCGCTCCGCCTGGCCCGATGCGTCCAGCGCAGCGAGGATCTCGCCTACCTGCCGATCCAGCTCAGCGATGTTGTCGTAATGGCGCGCTATGTCCCTGCGCACCACCGGCGTGTCGGGCAGGTAGGGCGGGACAGGCGCTTCGTCCGGATCGTTCACCGCCGGCGGCCGCGGGCCCCTCGGCGGGCGCTCGCCCCCATCGTCGGGCCACATCCTGCTCTCGTGCGTCATCTCCAGGTTCACGTAGAAGAACCAGGGCCCCGCTGGAAGGTCCCGCTTGCGCAGCCGATCCAGCCACGGCTCATCATCGTCGCACCAGCCGTCGGTTGGCTGAAAATTGAAATCAAGCTTCGTCGGCCAGCTCACGTAGTAGCCCGCATCCCGCAGTTCATGCGTGAACAGCCGCGGGGGGTCCAGCAGCCGCGAGCGCATCTGATGCGTCCCGATCTTCGTCGGGTATTGCCCGGTCACGAGCGTGGAGCGAGCCGGCGCGCAGACCGGGCAGGTCGTGTATGCCTCGTCGAAGCGGCACCCCTCGCTGGCGAGTCGATCCAGATGGGGCGTGCGCGCGTAGCGGTCACCGTAGCAGCCGAGCAGCCGCCCGGTGTCTTCGCCGACGATGAAGATAAAGTTGGGGCGCTGGGAGGTCGTGTTGCTCATACCATGGCACTCACACTCGGCAGGGCGGTTCATCAGCCGGCAGATCATCGCGTCGTGACTGGCGCACGCCCTCAGCGTGTTGAGGCATTGGGACGGCTTCACCGCCGCGACATCTGAATAGAGTTCAACCAGTGGTCATCTAAGATAGACCGGGACTGCGCCGGCCATTGGCGATTAGCGTACTTCAATGCCCGCCGAATCACCAGGCGGGCTTCGTGCATCAAGCGTTCTCGCTCGGAGACAGTCAAGTTCGCAGAGAAGCGCCATCAGCAGCGGGTCGCGATCTGATTGACGTTCAGCCGGCTGGTTCATCAGCCTGCCCGGGCGAAAGCAGGTTGCCCAGCAGTGCGTCGGTGATCGTCACTGATGCCACAGCCGTGTGCGTTCGCCTTCGAACACCACTGCCGCGATGGGCGGCTTCAAGAACATCAGACTGTTCTCCGACAAACGTGTTCAACAACCGCTCGCGCGTCGGGCGAGACGGTCTGGCGATCGAAATGCAGGCGCCTTGGAAGCAGCTTTCAAAAAGCGCACCAACTCCACCACCACAGCACAAAGCCGCCGCGGGGCATTCGGCCGCAAGGCCTTAATCATCCAGCCTCAATCATCCAGTACCAGTTGCGTGGGCGGCGGGAGTTGGCGGGGCACCGTCTGGGGCGGCACGCCCAGGTACATCAGGCTCTCCTCCATCACCTGCTTGACCGCTGGCGCCGCGACGATCCCCCCGTAGTGTCCCTTTTTCTTGTCCGGATGGTGGATGAAGCAGCCCACCACCAACTGCGGCGCATCCAGCGGTGCGCCAGCAATGAAGGAGGAAACGTAGCCGTCGGGCAGATACCCCCCGTGCTCAAGGTCCGGCAATTGAGCGGTGCCCGTCTTGCCGAATAGCGCATAGAGGCTGGAGTTGGCCTTACGGCCCGTGCCCTCGACCACCACCCGGCCCAGCACGCTCCGGGTGTACGCCGCGATGCTCGGCAGCAGGACGCGCTCCTGAATAGGCACCGCCTGCGCCGCATCAGGCTGGGCCGCCAGGATCATCGGCGTGACCAGAAAACCATCATTGGCGATGGCACAAAAGGCCCGCACCATCTGCAGCGGCGTGACCGCCACGCCCTGACCCATGGTGACGCGGGTGATGTCGGTGGCGCTCCAGTTCTCCGGCGACCGAACCAGCCCGCCCACCTCCCCCGGCAAGCCCGAGCCGGTAGAGCGGCCAAACCCAAAGGCGGTGATGATCTGGTGCAGCTTTTGCACCCCCAATCGCTCACCCACCTTCCCCATGCCGATGTTGCTCGACTTGATCAGCACCTGCTCCCAGGTCAGCAGGCCGTTGGGATGGGCGTCACGGAGGATGGGGCCGCGGGCCGGCTTCCACCAGCCGCGGGTGGTGCAGTCGATCAGCTCCTCCGGCTTCGCCACGCCCATCTGCGTCGCCGCGGCCCAGATGAAGGGTTTGAAGATCGAGCCGGGTTCGAACATGTCCGTCACCGCCCGGTTCCGCCAATCCTCGGGCTTGCTCTGGTTGTAATGGTTGGGGTCGAACTCCGGCACGTTCGCCATCGCCAGGATCTCGCCCGTGTAGGGCTGCATGATGATGATCTGCCCCGACTGGGCGCCGTACTCCTGCACGGTCTGGGCCAGGTATTTTTGAGCGATGGCCTGGATGGTGATGTCGATGGACAGCCGGATCGATTCGCCGTCCTCATGAGGCTGGTAAGCATCGGTTCTGACCCACAAGGGCCGTCCCTGGGCGTCGCGCAGATAGGTCAGCCGCCCCGGCTTAGGCCGCAGGCGGGCATTGAACTTCATCTCCACGCCCTCGCCGCCTTGGCCTTCGCGGTTGACGAACCCCAGCAACTGTCCCGCCAGCGTGCCGTGGGGGTAATCGCGCACCAGAACCGGTTCAACAGCCAGGCCGGGCAGGTTGAGCTGGTGGAATTGCTCGAGTCGCTGCGGACTCAGCCGATGGTCCAGCACGATGTACCGGCTACGCGGGTGCTGGAAGAGGGTTTTTTCAACCCAGACCGGGTCATAACCCAGGCTGTAGCCGACGCGCGCGGAAAACGTGCTGCGTTCCTCGATGAGGTAAGGGTCGACGAACAGCCGCTGAGCGGTGCGCGTGGTGGCCAGCACCCGCCCGCGACGGTCGTAGATCGTGCCCCGCCGACCCATGACCGTCCGCTTGCTCACCTGCGAGC
>DASVCG010000117.1:0-3179 GCA_036381755.1 Phycisphaeraceae bacterium
CCGGAGAGGTCGATCGCATGGTCGGGGTCCGCGCCGGGCCCGACCTTGACGCTGCCGTGGATCTGCGCGCTGCCGGAGAGGTCGATGACGCCGGAGCTGTCGCCGTTGGTGGCGACGATTGCGTCGTGTCCGACGTTTGCGCCGCCGTAGGGCCCGCGGCTGGAGTCGAAGCTGTCGATGCGGGCAGCGCCGCTGAGCTTGATGGACCCCAGAGCCGCCACACCGTAGGCGACCGAAGCGGAGCCGGGGCCGGTGTCAGAAGCGGCCCATTCCAGGGCGCGTCGCAGGATGGTGCGGCCCTCGTCGGTGAGTTGATTCACGTCAAAATCGTCGTCGCCCCAGGGCAGGAGCACCCGCCGCGCCGGCGCGGGCTGATGGTTGCGCAGCGTGTCGCCAGCGTCGACGACTACCAGCGTCGGCGAGCTGTCATGGGTGCGGGACGCCAGCACTCGTGCCCCGCTGGCCAGCGAGCCGCGGTGCCGGTACAGCGATTGCGTGTGGCTGCTGATCGTCACGTCGCCCGGGCCCAGGTCGCGGGTGATGTCGTGATCCGCGTCGTCGATGTCGATGCGCGTGCCCGCGTAGGTCTGGCCGTCGCGGCTGGTGATTTCCAGTTCGTCATTGAGCCGCCCCTGCTCGCAGACCACACCGATGGCAGCGTCGGTGAGCCGATCGTCCACGTCATTGGCTGAAGCCTGATCGGAGATGTACGCCACGTCCGCCTGGGCCAGAGCGTCATCCCAGGCGGAGGACGATGCATCCTCGTCGAGGAGGTTGACCTGAAAGCCCCAGCTTTGGAGGAGCGACCGCCTGGCGGCGTCAGCGGGGCTCAGGTGATGGGCGTTGGGCACGATCATCAACACGGTGATGCCGCCTGTCGGCTGCGGGCTCACCACGGCGCTGACGGTGTGGGTGGCGTTCTGAAAACGGCCGCGGGCGGTGAGGGTGAAGGGGTCAGCGGGGTCGTCAGCCAGATCGCCATCGCCGTCGATCTGCCCGTCGCCGTCCTCATCCTGCCCGTCATACCCCCAGAGCGTGAAGTCGCCGCCTTCGAGCGATTGATTGGTCAGCCACGTGCCGGGGTGCAGGGTTTGACGCCAGTCGGGGTCTTCCTGAACGTGGCGCAGCGCCAGGACCAGTGCTGACTCAGCGATGGCGCGGGCGCGGGCGTGATGGTCGACGTTTTGTGCGATGGCGGTGGAGGTGCTCTGCGCCGTCAGGAAGGACATGGCCAGGATCGAGGCCATCGTCAGGGTGATGATCACCAGCAACATCGCCACGCCGCGCTGCCTGGCTGAATTGCCGCGCCCCTGGCTGTTCCATCGCATGGCAACTCTCCCGCGGAATAGGCGGCTCAGCGCCGCAGGGCAACGGCGCCGATGGCCGTCTCCGACACCTCGTCCGCAGCCAGCGTCAAGCGATAGCTGACCAGGCTCGCCTGCTGCGGGTCGGACTGATTCAGGGTGATCGACCAGCCGCTGACCTGCGTAGCCCACGGCTGACCTGGGAACGTCGCATCGCCCATCAAGGCCCGCGTCACTTGATCAAAATCGGTGGTTAAGGGGTACACCACGTCCTGGGCGGTTTCGGAAGCAGCGTAGGCGATGAGCGTTTGCGTCTGCACGTCGCGGTCGATCCGCTGAATCTCGTGCAGGCTCGGCTGCCCATCGCCGTCGGCATCGTCCACCCACAGCACCAAAAAATCCTCGCCCGCATCCAGCACCATCGCAGCGCCGCGGATGGCTCCGCCCAGGCGGCTTTGCAGCGTTTTGGTTTTGACAGCCAGCGCGCGGAGCCCCTTGCTGGAGGATGTGCCGTAAGAGACGGCCCAGAGCATCGAACTCATCGCGGCAGCGACCATGCCCGTGACCGCCAGGGCCAGAAGCAGCTCGATGAGCATCAAGCCGCGCCGCGATCTGCATCGCTGCACGCGGGGCTTCATGGCGCGGGCTCCGGAACAAAGCGGCTGATCGTCCACGCTCGATCGTGGCTGTCCCGCACCGTGACGACCACCTGCAACCCGCTGCACTGGCCCAGCGTCGGCAGATTCACTGTCTGGTACTTCGCCGTGACGCTGCGCGTGAAAATCTGGAACGGCTCGGGATAAGCCGCGCCCGCATGATCGGCCAGCGTGCCGGGCGATTCGGTATAGCCGCCCCAATCGTCGGCGTTGTCGAATAGATCTCGGCGGCTCTCGCCGCTGTCGGGCCCCTCGCTGGAAGCGCCATCGGGGTCTTCGTAAGGCGCTGCCAACACTTCTTCCATCATCGCTTCGGCCAGTGAGACGGCACGGACCTCGTGCAGGACCTGATGGTTTTGCGCCTGCCCCGCGGCGACGGCCTGGGTGATGGCGGCAACGACGAACGCCAGCACCGCTGCGGCCACGAGCGCCTCAAGCAGCGTGAACGCACGACAACGGGGACGGGCGATCGGCTCGCCATGCATGCAGACACTTCCCGCGCAGGTCGATGAGGGACCGACGGCTTGAGGGCTTATCGGCACGCGCCGCGGGCGGCTTGATCGAGCGCGCCATAGGGGGCGCGCAGGCGGGCCGGGCTGAATGCGTCAACTTTCGCTTCACCCCGACCGATAAGGTGATTGTGCAACGCTGTTGGCCCACATCGCGTGCGAAAGGCTTGACGCTGCTGGAGGTGCTCTGGGTGGTGCTGATCCTGGCGATCCTCGGCGCGCTGACGGTGCCGATGACGAGCGACAGCGGCGCCGACCAGCTCCGCGCCGCGGCTGACATGCTCATCGCCGACCTGGCCTACGCGCAGGTCCAGTCCATCACGCACAGCGACGACCCGCGCGTGGTGGTGTTCGACAGTAATGGGCGCGGCTACCGGATCGCAGCTTCCTCCGAACCCGGCACGCCGATCGATCACCCTGCGGATCACGAACCGTTCGAGGTGATCTTCGGCCAGCGACGCGCCGCGAACCTCCAGGGCGTGACAATCGAGGGCTACGACCTGGGCGGGGATGACCGCATCGCGTTCGGCCCCTACGGCCAGCTCGATCAGCCCACGCCTGCCGCCATCACGCTCGCTGCAAAAGGGCTCACCCTCACGCTCACGATCGACCCCGTCAGCGGCGAAGCCTCCGTCGGCCAGATCCAGTGAGGCAGGCCAGGAGGCGACGCGCACAGGTAATTCGTCCTGTGTACGATCGGACGCCGCCGC
>DASVCG010000118.1:0-5379 GCA_036381755.1 Phycisphaeraceae bacterium
CACAGCACCGGCCCGAAGGCGCGCAAGCGGGCAGCGACCTGCTGACCCACGTAGCCAAAGCCGATGAGCCCGATGACCGAGCCGGCCAGGCTGCGGTTGCGATGATTGCCGTCCACGACCAGCTTGCCCGTGCGGCGGTAAGCGCAGGCGCTGTCCACCAGCTCATACTGGCTGGCCAGCATCAGGCCGATGGTCTCCTCCGCGACGCCCTCAGCGATGGCGTGCGAGGCGCTGATGACCACGATGCCCTCATCGATCGCCCCGGCAGCATCCTCGACCACCATCGGCGAGCCGCCCAACACAGCAATGGCTTTGAGGTTCGGTAAACTCCGCCAGACGGACTGCGGCAGCTTCGTCGGCCCGCCCCACCCGGTGAGGACCGCCTCCACGTCCTCGGGCACGTCGTCCCAGGGGGCCTCGGCGTCGTCGGGGTACACCGGCTCGGCGATACGGCCCAGGTGCGCCTGCGCCGTCGGCGCCAGGAACGCGGCGCGGGCCTGGGGGGAAAACGGGATGTAGATGCGCGGTTTCATGTCACAACTCCCATCTCAGCAATCTCAGCAATTCGCCGGGGCCGGATCCGCGATGCAACGCTGCGCCGCTAGCGCCTGCTCCCGTTTTTGCTTGAAGTAGATCACTTCACGCACCAGCAGCTCCTCGAAGGACTGCCCCTGCCCCACCTCAAACTCAGCATGCATGGTCAGCGGGCCATCGAAGCCGCGCCGGATCAGCGACTTGAACACGCTCGACCAGGACACCGCCCCCTGGCCGGCGGGCGTCCAGTGACGTCGGTGCGCTCCCTCATCGCCGGCCTGCACACGCTCCAGGTGCATGTCCTGCAATTCGACCACCGCCAGGTAATCGCTCAGCATCGCCAGGCCGTACTCGAACGGCTCGCCCGAGACGACCAGATTGCCCGTGCCGATATACGCGCCGACCTGGGCCGGGTCGAAGCCGCGCAGAAGGTGCATCAGCTCAGCGCAGTTGGTGCCCACGTGATAGCCCAGCGACAGGCCCGGCACGTCGCAGTGGGTGTGGTAGCACACCTTCACGCCCTCCCGCGCCGCCAGCGACGCCCACGCCTCCAGCTCGCGCCGAGCGGCGTCCACGTGTTGCCAATAGTCGCCGTCGCGATCGGGCCGGTAGAAGAAGTAGCCCAGCTTGTAGAGCCCGACGCCCGCCCGGGCCATCCCCGCCAGGATGCGCTGCGAAGCCACCTCCGTCGCCGCGTGCCACAGGCCCTCGCCGGTCACCATCGGCACGCTCAGGCCCGCTTCGGCCAGTTGGCGGACGACCACGGGCAACTCCTTCTCCGCATTGCCCGGGTGGACCGGGTAGCCCTCGCGCACGCACAGGTCGAATCCCTCAAGCCCCGTGCGCTGGGCGAGGCGAACCAGGCCGCCTACGTCACGCGCCGGCAGCATCTTGGTGAACGCAATCAGCTTCATGATACATCCGTCCTTGTGGTTAGCGGAAGGTCTCCGAACACCGCAGCAGGCTCGGGCAGCGTCCGCTGGATCTCTTCGACGCGGTAGCCAAAGCCGGGCCGGCCCGCAGCGGTGGACCAATCCACCCGCCCCGCCCGCCTGCGGTACAGGCCCGGGTGGACCGCCGCCTCGGGTTCCGACGCCGAGGGATAGAACTGGGAGGCGTTGGTCTCCACGCCCATGATCGTCCCCGCGTGCGCAGCGAGCTGCACGTGCGGGATCATCGCCAGCATGGGGTTGGCCAGGTCCTGCACCATCAGGGGCATGCCGTGAACCTTGGCCCAGCACAGGCTCAGGACCGCCCCGGTCTGGGTCTTGCACGTCTTGAGCGCCACGCCCGACCAGCCCCGCTGCCGGCCCAGCCGTACCAGCCGCCAGTCGTGGGCGCTCTCGTCCATGAAAAGCGGCTTGCGCGCCGCGACGCTGCGCACATCCAGACGGTGGGCGGTCAGGTCGTAGGGGAAAGGCTGCTCCACGTACAGCAGCATGCCGTAGAGCCGTGGCTGCTCGCGCAAGAGGCGGTCGAGCACGCCGTTGACGTAGGCCGGATCGATCACGGTGCAGTTGAAGTCAGCGCTGAGCCAGTCCACACCGTGCGCTACAGCGATTCGGCCCACCCGCACCAGCCGCTGGTAGTCCCAGTCCGCGTCGGTGCCGCGGAGCTTGACCTTGAGCGCCTTGAGGCCGTCACGCTTGATCCAGTCGGGGAGCATCACGGGCTGGCCGTCGTCAGGCTCGCCGCCGGTGAGGTCGGATTCGTCCAGCGGGTCCAGCCCGCCCACCAGGTGCCAGGCCACCAGCTCGCGGGGCGGCCGCGGTGTGAGGAACTCGTCGGGAAAGCGCCCGCGGAACCGCCCGGCCGGTTCGAGAAAATCCGCCAAATCGCGGTTCAGGAATCGGCGGCTGTAGGTCGCGTACACCGGCAGGCCGACGCGGTTTGCATACGCATCATGCACCGCCACGTCGATCGCCGAGAGGCACACCAGCGCCGCCAGGTGCGGCAAGGGCTCGCCTTCAAGCTCAGCATTGAACCGCTGGCACAGCGCCGGCAACACCTCCTGCTGGAAGGCCGCCCCCAGTTCCAACGGGTGGCCCCAGGCCCCGTCAGCAACCAGCGCCTGCGCCAGCTCACAGCAGAACGCGATCATCGCTTCGTGGCGCTGCTCGTAGCTGGTCGCGGTGCTGGGCCAGGCCCACTGGACGCTCAGCGGCGTCTCGCCCCAGCCCACCGCCCGCCCGCCTTGCCGGTCCCGCACCGCCACGCACACCCGCGCGCAGGTCACCTGCGTGACCACCTCGGCGCCGAACTTGATCGGCATCCGCGTTTGCACCGGCAGAAGGTGGATCGCCGCGCCCGTTATCGTGATATCCGTAGGCTGGCTCATGCCGGCAAAGCCCCCTGCCTCGGCGAAGAAGGCCGCGCCGGCCGCTTGAGCACGTGCCGCCGCATCCACGCCAGGTACGCCGCCGCGCAGCGATCCAGGTTCGCCATCGCCCCCCCGCCCCGAAGCGGCGAGCACATCTCGTAGCTGGCCACCCCGTCAAATCCGCCGTCGATCAACCCCGCGAAGAACGCCTCGTAATCGATGAACCCTTCCCCGAAGGGCACTGCCCGCAAGAGGTCCGGGCCGGCCGACTCGTAATTGACCACCCCCGGTTGATAATGGTAGCGCGGCAGGCGCACGTAATCGGCGTTGGTCGTGATCGCCACGTGCGGCGCCAGCTCCCGCGCTGTTTCGTATAGATCCAGCCCCAGCAGCGCCGCTGACCAGGCGTCGAAGCCGAGCCGACAGTTCGGCCGATCGACCTCCGTCAGCAGCTCCAGCATCGCCGCCGGAGCCGCCCCCAGGTCATGATGGTTCTGGATGGCGATCTGCATCCGATGCGCAGCCGCGCGGTCGCAGCACTCGCGGATCGCAGCGACGGTCATTTCCCACAGCCGGCCCGCCGGCGGAGCGTGGCCCTGCTCGTAGGCGGTGAACAGGCGGATCACCTGCACGCCCAGCTTCGCCCCCCACTGCGCCAATTGCTCCACGTAGTGGACCTGCATCTCAACCCACGGCACCTCCGCTGCGGCGCCCCCGGCGAAATCGGTGTAGGCCCCCACCACCGGACAGGCGATCCCGTGATGGGCCAGCCGCTGGCGGACCGCCTCCATCAGCGCCTCGTCGGCGTCCAGCACCGACAAGTGCGGCCGCTTGCCCATCAGCATCACCGCCTCGTACCCCAACGCCGCGGCTTTGTCGATGAACGCGGGCAGGTCCAGCCGATCCTGGCCCCACAAACCCGCGTAGCTCACGGAAAATAAACCCAGCTTCATGATCCCGATCCTCTCTATCGCTTGCCGCGCGTTAGATCAGATGCGACCGATCCGCCAGCCGCGATCACGTCTTTGAGGCTCGCCCGAGAAATTTCAAAATCGTCGAACCGAAACACGCCCTGCCTGGCGTCCCAGACGACCATCTTGGCGACCATGTTCAGCGGTCTATCCACACCTTCGGGAACCATCACGAATAGCTCCACGTCCACCCACGTCTTGTCGGGGATGCTCGCCACGCGGACCAATCGCTCGCTCGTCGTCTTGCGCGGGAGCCATTCCCCTTTAACGTTCTGCCACTCGACGATGATGCCTGCTTGATCGGCGGGCTGCCTCCTGGGAACCCGCACCACATATTACTTGATGCTACAATATAAATATGATATAAATATGTGTCAAGCATAATTGTGGCTGAACGCTGGGAACGCGGAGGCTTTTTCAATCGGAACCAGCACCATGCTGAAAATCGACAGCAGTTCTCATCTTCCGATCTATCTGCAACTTGAGCAGCAGCTTGCCGACCAGATCCTCTCCCGTTCCCTCCGGCCTCACGAGATGATCCCCAGCGCTGTGGATTTGGCGCAGCAACTCAAGATCAGCCACCTCACCGTTCGCAGGGCGTACCGGAGCCTGACGGGGCGCGGGCTGATCTATTCCATCCGCGGCAAGGGCACATTTGTTGCCGACGCGGTCAAGCAGGACTTGATCGCCGTGGCCGTCTCGGGGGAGTTCTTCCGCAAGCCGGACAGCTCAGGCGTGTACGCGGCCGTCGCCGACGCCCTGCACCAGCTTGGGCATCGCGACGGACGGCTCGTGAAGCTGCTGGTCTGCACCACGCCGTACGCCCAGCAGCTTCGCGGCGAGTTCAACGAGCATGATCAGATGCAGTTCCGCGAGGCCGGCCTGAGGGGGCTTTTTGTTTCAGGCGTTCGCCTGCCGCCTCCGGTTCTGGAGGAGCTGCGCAGCCGGGGCGTTCATATAGTGGCCGTGCCCGACACCTTCGCCGACATCCCCGAGCACGTGGGCGTCGACAAGAAGAGCCTGCTGACCTTGCCGCTGCAGTATGCCCGGTCGCACAACCGGCAGCGCCTGGGCGTGATCTACCTGGACCTCAAGGATCAGCCGGGGCTCAAGCACAAGATCATGGAGTCGGCACAGTCTCACGGTTTCGAGGTGGACCGCTCGCGCATCATCGGCGTGTCGATCGCGTCCATGGCAGCGGGGCAACTGGCCTGCGAATACCTGCTGCGGGCGCACCCCGACGTCGACTGCATCGTCTGCTACGACGATCACCTGGCCCAGGGTGTGTGCACCGCGTGCATCAAGCAACGGCAGAACGTGCCCGATGATATTCTCCTCATCGCGCACGCCAACAAGGACATCACGCCCCCCTTCCTGCTGCCCGTGGCCAAGGTGAGCGTCAACGTCGGCTACGCGGTGCAGATGGCCTACGAGAAGATGCATTGCCTCCTGAACGGCAAGCCCTGCGACCATATCCCCTCCCTCATCAGCCCGAATATGGTCCCCGAGGATGCGCCCGCAGCCAGCTCAAGCGGCGCTGAGATCGCTTTGAAT
>DASVCG010000119.1:0-6921 GCA_036381755.1 Phycisphaeraceae bacterium
AAGTCCCCAACGCGCTCTCCGACTCACTGTCCTCGCCTCTCAGAGGCGGCCCAGGACTTGGTTTCCGACTTACGGGACACGACCTACCTAGTACGTCCGCACCAGGCCGATCACCACGCCCTGGATCTGGACGCGGTCGGGCTCGACCCAGATCGGCTCGTACGCCTCGTTGGCCGGCTGGAGGCGGATGCGTCCGTCGCGCTCGCGGTAGTAGCGCTTGAGCGTCGCCTCGCCGCTGTCGAGCAACGCCACCACCGTCTGGCCGTTGCGGTAGGCGTCGCGCTTCTCGCAGACGACGTAGTCGCCGTCGCGGATCTGGTCGTTGATCATGGAGCTGCCGCGGACGCGCAGGACGAAGTGCTGGCCCGTGGCGCTGCTGCACGGGGCGAAGAGCGATTCCAGGTCCAGGTGCTCGCGGTCTTCAACGGCCTCGATGGGCGAGCCGGCGGCGATGGTGCCCACCAGCGGCAGGCGGGTGGAGCGGGCCTCGTCGGGCAGTTGAACGTCGGGGCTAAGCTCCAAAGAGCGTGCTTTGTGGGGCTGACGCACCAGCGCGCCTTTTTTGATCAACGCCTCGACGTGCTCGAACACGGTAACCTTCGAGACGCCCATAGCGTCGGCGAGCTCCTGCATCGTCGGCGAATAGCCGCGGGTCAGGCGCAGGTCGCGGATGCGGGTGAGGATCTGCAACTGCCGGGGGGTCAAGTTCATAAGGTCGCTCCTGAACAGTCAGCGGGTCGAGTGCTAACCGCCACTGCTGACGATGCTGGTGGCGCATGGCCTGGAGCAGGCGCTGCTGCTGGGCAAGCCAGGCGGCAACCGCGCTGAGCATCCCCAGGTGCGCCGTCAAGCCGCCCTGCCGACCCCGGGCGGTATACGTGCCCGCCTGCGGCTCTGCGGGCATGTGCTCGAAGCGGTCGCCCGTGGGCTCCGCAGCCGCTGCGGCGCCCCCATCGCCGCTCCGCCGATCCCCCCGCCCGCGGGGCATCCGGCCCCAACTGGCCCAGGAACCGGCGGTCTCCGTGTCCGGCTGCTGCTCCAGCGCCGCCCCGGCCTGGCGGACCAAATCCAACCCGCGAACCTCGTAGCGGGTCGTAAAATCCCCTCCAGGCCCCAGCATCACCAGCGGGATCGCCATGATCGACTCTCCTTAGGGGTGCCCGTACCGAAAATCCCCAACATCTTGGGCCCCTCCCGTCCGGGTCGCTTGTTCTTTCGACGATCCCTCCAGCGGCGCTTGAAAGTTTCCCGTCATTTTTGTTTGGATTACGTTAACCGATCAAGATCCAAACGTCAAGAGGCAAGTCAATATTCGTTCCAGACAGGGTTTAGCCCCGTTTCGCCCTCGCCCGGCCCGTTTTCGCCGCTGAGGCGTTATCGGCCGCAGCGCGAAAACAGCCGCGAATCCGCCTCAGGTCGTCAGCGGCAGGCCGAGAGGGGAACAAGCGTGCCTGACAGCCCATCCGGGCTGAATGCTCGGTCGGGCTGCAAATTTGAGCCGGCTCGGGCATCCTATCCGTTGAAACCGCGTCGCGTCGTCTAGAGAGAGGATGGGATGGACCAACCGGAGCACGATCCGCCGCCATGGGAAGCGTTGATCACCGAGCACATCCGACGGGACGCGGGCTTTTTTTACCGCTTGGTGCAGCGGATCGTGGGGCGGTCGGCAGCGGAGGACGCCTGTCAGCAGGCGTTTCTCAACGTGTGGCAGCAACGGCATCATCTGCGCGAGCCTCAGCGGCTTCGGGCGTACCTGGCGCAGGTGGTCGTCCGGGAGAGCTTGCTGATCCTTCGGCAGCGCAAACGCCGACAGCAGGCCCTCGCGAACCATGCCTGCCAATTACCCTCATCAGCTCTGCGGGAACACGCCTACCTGCTGATCAAGGTCGGAAAGGTGCGCCCATTCCCTACAGTAAGTCCCCGCATAGACAGCCCTTGCGCCACAGCAACGCGAATTTTCCGAAGTTCGCGCCTTCAGGACTGACCGGCGCCATCAGCGGCCTATGATCCACTAGCCCCAAGCAGCCAGGCGTGGAGCCGCGGGGCGCATCGGTTCGCGGGAGTCTTTGCCAACGCCTTCCTTAAGCCACAGGAGAGCTGCCATGGTCAGCAAAGCCAAGGTTCGGTCGCTGGAAGATGCGTTTTTTGAGGAGCTCAAGGACATCTACAACGCTGAGAAGCAGATCCTGCGGTCGCTGCCCAAGCTGTCCAAAAAGGCCTCTCACGAGGAGCTTAAGCAAGCCTTCGATCAGCATCGGCAGCAGACCGAGCAGCATGTCAATCGCCTGGAGAAAGCATTTGAGATGCTGGGCAGGCCGGCCCGCTCCAAGCGTTGCGAGGGCATGGAGGGGATCATCGAAGAGGGCCAGGAGGTGATGCAGGAAGCCGCGGAACCTCACATCCGCGACGCATCGCTGATCGGAGCAGCCCAGAAGATGGAGCACTACGAGATCGCCGCCTATGGCACCGTGTGCAGTTGGGCCCAGGCGCTGGGACATCAGGAAACCGCTGACCTGCTCCATCAAACCCTGATCGAGGAAAAGGAAACCGACGCCAAACTCACCGAGCTGGCCAAGCAGATGGTCAACCGCGAAGCCGCTGCGGTTCACGCCTAAACCGAGCGTCACCCGCCGATCGACGCCCCGCTCAGCCCCGCCGCCTGGCCCGCTGGTCAGGCCTGAGAGGAAGATCGCAGCAGTGATTGCTGGATCGCCAGGACCTGCGACTGGCTCTCCTCCAGCAGCCGGCACAAGGGGACGATCTGCTCCTGCAACACCTTGTCCATCGTCGGCGTCAGATCACTCAAGGCATCGCACAGCGATCGGCAATTCTCTTGCGCCATCCGCAGATGAGATTGAAGCTCGGCCAGCCGCCCGGTCACCATGGCTTGATCATCACCCATCACCTCATCCCGGAAAATACAAGGCAGCGCTCGGGTCGGGCGACGGCCTTGATGGATGTCAAAAATCGGTCAACTTATCAATCGTAGATCGATTCATCGAACGATCCACACCGCCGGCGGCGAAAAAAGAGTTCCAGGTGGTGTTAACCGCCCCACCAGCCGCCAGATCCGAAAATCGCAACCCCGCAGACAGCCAAACGATCAGAGCCGGAGCATCTGGGAGAACTGGGGCGTCCGGGGGCGTCCGGGGGCGTCCGGGGGCCAGGGGCTGGGCTGGAAGATTTGGAAGACCGCTGGCGTGGGGTTGACATGGGGATATCCTGTGGCATACTGGAGGGCAAGATGAAGGCAGATACCCGGTTCTTTTTCGGCTACTTTTGGTTTGCCGCCGCGCGAGCCGCGACGGGAGATGTGCTGTAGCCGAGCCTTCATGAGCCATGCCTACAGACGACCCCGACGCGGCCAAGCGTCGGGGTTTTTTGTTTGGAGACATGGCAGGAGCCCCCGCCAGCGGGGCGGCGGCATTTGAAACCCCCAGCCGACCGAAAGGATGAGGAGACCCTCATGATCGTCGTCATGGAACCCCAAGCCACCCCCGAGCAAGTCCAACACGTCTGCCGGCTCATCCGCCAGATGGGCCTGCGCGACCATGTCATCCAGGGCACCGAGCTGACCGTGGTGGCGGTGATCGGCGAGGACCGCAAGAAAGACCAGAGCGTGCTGGAGCAGGCGCCCGCCGTGGACCGCGTCATGCGCATCCTGGCCCCCTACAAGTTAGCAGCCTACGAAACCCAACGCGCCCGCACGCAGGTACGGCTGGGGCCCTCGTGCGTCATCGGCGGCCAGGCGGTCAGCGTCATCGCCGGGCCTTGCAGCGTCGAAAGCGAAAAGCAGATCCTCCAGGCCGCCAGGCAGGTCCAGGCCGCCGGCGCCCACGCCCTGCGGGGCGGAGCGTTCAAGCCCCGCACCAACCCCTACGCCTTCCAGGGCCTGGGCGAAGAAGGCCTCAAGCTCCTGGCCGCGGCGAGGGAGGAAACCGGCCTGCCCATCGTCACCGAGGTGCTCACCCCCAGCGAGGTCGATCTGGTCTCGCGCTACGCCGACTGCCTCCAGATCGGCACGCGCAACGCGCAGAACTTCAAGCTGCTGGAAGCCGCGGGCAAGCAGCCCAAGCCGGTGCTCTACAAGCGAGGCATGTGGATGACCCTGGACGAATACCTCCAGGCCGCGGAGTACATCCTCGCCGCGGGCAACCCGAACGTGATCCTGTGCGAGCGGGGCATCCGCACCTTCGAGGACCACACCCGCAACACGCTGTCGCTGTCCGCGGTGCCCGAGCTGCACCACCGCTCGCACCTGCCGGTGATCGTCGACCCCTCGCAGGGCACGGGCCACGCGCGTCTGGTGCCCGATCTGTGCCGCGCCGCCGTCGCCGCCGGGGCTGATGGCCTGATCATCGAGGTCCACCCCGACCCCGAGCACGCGCTGACCGATGGCGGCCAGTCAATCACCCCCGCGGTGCTGACGGAGCTGATGACCAGCCTCAACCGCATCGCTGAAGCGGTCGACCGCCACTGCCCGCTGCCGCAGCCGGAAGCCTCGCTCCGCTAGCGCAGCGGATGATTGCTCCGTTAAATCAGCGGATCATTCCCAGGATTTGTTTTTTACGCAGCCCCCTCACCCTACCCCCTCCCCCCAATGGGGGAGAGGCAAGGTGAGGGGGAAATTCATAGAGCGTTCGTATAGAGCATGCGGTTTGGCTCTTGGCGCAAGCCTTGGTTTTGGCTCCCTCACCTGCCCCCTGCCGCCTACCCTCTACCCCCTATCCCCTCACGCTCTCGCGGGCTGAAGCTGCGTGCGTGTGAGGACCTGGTAAGCCGGGCAGCGGTCGAGCAGTTGAGCGTGCGTGCCCTGGTCGACGATCCGCCCGTCAGCCATCACCACGATGAGGTCCGCGTCGATGACGGTGCTGAGGCGGTGGGCGATGATGAACGTGGTCCGTCCCTGGCGGAGGTCAGCCAGCGCCGCGTTGATGCGGGCTTCGGATTCCGCGTCCACCTGGCTGGTGGCTTCATCGAGGATGAGGATCGCCGGGTCGCGCAGGATCGCGCGGGCGATGGCCAGCCGCTGCTTCTGCCCGCCGGAAAGACCCGTGCCGCCTTCGCCCAGCCGCGTGCGGTAGCCATCGGGCAGCGCCGCGATGAATTCGTGCGCATAAGCGGCCCGCGCCGCGGCCTCGATCTGTTCCATCGTCGCGTGACGCTGGCCGTAGGCGATGTTGTCCGCGATGGTGCCCTCGAACAGCACCGTGTGCTGCGTGACCAGGGCGATCTGCCCGCGGAGGCTGCGCAGGCTCACCTGGCTGATGTCCACGCCGTCGATGAGCACCCGCCCGCGCGTGGGCGAGATCAAGCGGGGCAGCAGGCTCAGAAGCGTGCTCTTGCCCGACCCGTTAGGCCCCACCAGCGCCACCGCTGTGCCGTGCGGCACAGCAAGCTGGATGTCACGGATCGCCAGCGTCTGCGAGCCAGGATAGGCGTAGCTGACGTGCTCGAAGCGCACCTCCTGACTGTGCCGACGCAGCGCGGGAACCCGCTGACGAAACGACCCGCGGGTATTGGGCTCTACCGGCAGCGTCAGCACCGCCTGGATACGCTCCGCAGCAGCAGCGGCTTCCTGCAAATCATTGTTCAAGTTCGCCAGCGGCCTGAACGACGCCCCCGCAGCCGCCAGCGTCACCAGCACCTTCACCAGATCCTTAGGATTGCCCCCCGGCGTATGAAACGCGAACCAAGCCGCGATCACCGACACGACAATCACACCCGCGATGGCGATCAGCTCGATCACCGGCGAGCTTAGCGCCCTGGCCGTGCGGGCCTGAAGCTCCTGACGCAGCACCTGCCGGTTGATCGTGTTGAACCGCCGACGCTCGTACCCCTCCGCGTTGTGCGCCTTGACCACCTCGATCGCGCGGATCGACTCCTGCACCGCGCCGGTCATCCAGCCATAAGCGCGAAACGCGCTCTTGCTCGCCCTGCGGATCTGCTTGCCGAACTTGCGGATGCACACCAGCACCGCCGGCAGCCCCAGCAGGAAAATCGCCGTGAGCACCGGGTTGATCAACAGCGCCAGCACGAGCAGCGCCCCGCCCATGAACACGTCGCGCAGCGCTTTGCCCATCAGGGCGTTGAGGCCGCGGCTCAGTTGCGTGCAGTCGCGGACGATGCGGCTTAAATGGTCCGCGGTGCCCTGGGTCCAGATCAGTTCCGCCGGCACGTGCACCAGGCGATGGAACGCCTCCTTGCGGATGCGCATCACCGTGCGCAGGGCGACGCTGATCATGCACGATTGATGGGTGAACCGCATCGCCGAGCCGATCGCCGCCAGGATGAGGATCACCGCCAGGACGAACGTGAAGCCCTCGAAGCGTCCCTCAGGCACCCACTGGGCCAGGTCGGAGCGGTCGCCGATCCACCGCACCACTTCGGGCTGGGCCAGCTTCTGGGCCAGCATCTGCCGAACGGTCAGCTCAGCGCCCAGGAGCTGATCGATGACCCACATCAGCGCAGCGAAGCCGCCGAAGGCGCACGCGGCATCGAGCAGCGCCGCGGCCAGCCCGATCGCCAGCAGTCGGCGGTAGCGAAGCATCCGCTGCGCAAAGCCCCAGAACGCTTTCATGCCGCT
The DNA here is from genome assembly GCA_036381755.1 of Phycisphaeraceae bacterium. Taxonomy (GTDB): domain Bacteria; phylum Planctomycetota; class Phycisphaerae; order Phycisphaerales; family Phycisphaeraceae; genus DASVCG01. Next base: position 6,587 of record DASVCG010000119.1, read on the forward strand.
GGCCCCGCGCCGTTGCGCAACCGATCAAGGCAGGCGAAGAAATCGGGGAAGGTCTTGCCGGTGCACGCCGGGTCGCGGATGACGATGCCCGGCGAGCGCAGGCCGATGACAGCAAAGCTCATGGCCATGCGGTGGTCGTCATAGGTGTCGATGATCGCGGGGCGCAGTCGGCCGTCAGCGGGCGGCTCGATGCGCAGGTCGTCGCCGTGCACCAGCACCGTCGCGCCCAGCTTGGTCAATTCGTTCTGGAGCGCCGCCAGGCGGTCGGTCTCCTTGACGCGGAGGTTGCCCACGTTGCGGATGACGGTCGGCCCGCTCGCCAGCACCGCCGCCGC
>DASVCG010000120.1:0-4428 GCA_036381755.1 Phycisphaeraceae bacterium
GCCGAGACGGTCCCCGCGACGCTTCGGCTGGCGATGATGTTGCGCTTGCTCTCGATGCTCAGGAGCTGGAGCACCTTGGTCAGGTCCAGGTCCTTCACGTGCAGGTCGATCTGGCCGAAGGAGCCGACCTTGACCTGCTGGCCCTGAGGCAAGGGCTCCTGGGGCGTCATGGTTTGCATGACGGCGCCGCCGCGGGCCGGAGCCTGCTGCTGTTGCACCGGAGCCTGCTGCTGCATCAGGGGCTGCTGTTGCGCCGGGGGCTGGGCGTCCGCGGGCATCTGCGGCTGGTCCGCCTGCGCCTGCTGCGCCTGGAGCGGCTCAAGCGGGGTTGCCTCGTCCAGCCCGTCCGCCCCCATTGCCGAGCCGGCATAAACGATACTCAGGGAGCAAAAAAAAAGGCCGCTGAGGCGCTGGATCTTACGCGTGGCCATGAAGAAGACTCCTTGCAAGCCTCCGGTGCGCGTCGGCGTTACATACCCAGGCGGATGATGATGCCATCTCGTTCCAGCACCACCTGCCGCGGGGATACTTCCTGGAGGACGAACCCTTCAATCTGTTGGCCGGGGCTAAGCACCTGGCCGTTGATCACCACGTGGGGGGTCTGACCCATCACCACGCTCTGAAGCCGAAGCCGCTGGGCCGCTTCCCGGACAGCGGATGGCCGTACCTGTTCATCGGACGCATCGGGGCCCGACTTTGCTTGAGCCGGCTCAATCCGGGGGGGAAATAGCCACGCACAGGCGGCACGGTCGACCCCGAACAGGTCCGGCGGGGGGCCCGGGGGAAGCTCCAGGCGGACCAGCGGCCCCTGGCTGGCCGGGAGGGCGGGCAGGTCGCCCCCCGGGGGGGACGGGGTCGCCGCTGAGGGGGTCGCCGGCTCAGCGGTGGCGATCTGAGGCACCTTCTTCAGCAGCAGCCGGCCCCATAGCAGCAGCGCCACCATCAGCAGCACCACCATGATCGCCAGCTTCCGCCGGTCGGCCATCAGCTCACGCACCAAGAGTTCGAGCTTCCCGCTCATGGCTTGGACGCCTCCTCCCTGGCCACAAAGGCGCTGAGCTGCAACGACACGGACAGCGGCCCGGCGGTGTTCCGCTCCTGCCCTTCCAGCTCCAGCCGGTCCACGCGGATCAGCCGGGGCATCGACTCGATCCGCTCCAGCACGCCAAAGGCGTCCCGAAACGAGCCCTGGAACTCCACCTCGATGGGGATGATGCTGTAGTGGGCGAAGTGGCGCGTGTCCCGTGTGGTCAGGTCCGGCTCGCGGACGTTGGAGCTTTGCAGCGCCCGCGTCAGGTGGCGCAGGACCTGATCCAGATCTTCCTGTTCGGGCACCTGATGAGGCTGACGGCTGACCGCCTGACTCAACTGAACCACCTGCTGGTGCAATCGGGCGACCTCGTCAGCGTCGGCGCGCTGGGCTTCAAGCTGCTGACGGGCCTGATCGATCCGCGTTTGCAGCTTGGCTCGCTCCCGGTGCGCCGGCAGCCAAAGGCCCACGCCGAACGCCCCCACGATCAATCCCAGCACCGCCAGGAACCGCACCTCTTCGCGGCTAACCGGCACGGGCCACCTCCTCTTCCACCGGCGGGGCGATCTGGAATCGGCGGCCCAGCGGCACCGTCAGCTCAATCTGAAACTGCCTGGCGCTGACGCCCCCGATGTCGGTGTTGCGGCTGAAGTGAATCTTGGCATTCGTAAACAACGGATGCAGCTTCAGCGCCTCAAGCAGGTTGGCCACGGTCAGATCGTCGGGCGCCAGGCCGGCCAGCTCGATGCGGATCAGGTCCTCAACGGGCGCATCGCCCGAAGCCCGGTTGCTTTTGCCCGCAGATGAAGAAGCCTTGGCCCCCGCGGGCATCAGCGGCTCAGGCGCCGGACGCTGGGTGGTCATGTCCAGCCAGGTCAGCACGATGGACTCGGGCACCACCTGACTCAAAGCGAGCAGGATCTGCGTGTGCCGCACCGGCTGGGCCAATTCCTGCTGAAGATTCAACTGGCGGATCAGCATCCGGCGTTGATCGTGAAGCTTGGCCATCCCCTGAGCCTGAAGGCGCGCCGCTTCCACCTCGGCCTCCAGCGTCTGGGCGTAGCCGCGCCAGGCGGCGGTCTGCCCGCGCTGGATCATCCACCAGCCCATCAGGCTCGCCGCCATCACCGCGGCCAAAGCGCCCTGGCGGCATCGACGGCGGAAGCGCTCACGCCGCAGGCGGTAGGACTGAGGCAAAAAGTTCACCTCGTGGCTCGTCATCAGGCCGCCCTCCGCTTGGCTTGATCAAGCGCGTCCCGCAGCGACAGCCCCATCGCAGCGGCCCAGGCAGCGGGGTGCTCCCGCAGCGCCTGCGTCGCGGCTTCGGACAGCTCCGGCGTCAAGGCCTCCGCACCCGTACGCACCTCCACGCCGATCTGCTGGGCGAGCGCTTGGGCCAGCCCGGGCTGGCGCGACTCCCCGCCCGTCAGCGCGATTTGCTGGGGCCGCTGACCGCGGAAGGTCACGCCGTAGTAGCGCAAGCACAGCGACGCCTCGCGCGCCAGCTCGTGCAAAAGCGGGCGGACCGCGTCCTGCACCGCCTGCTGGGCCTCCTCCTGCGATCGGCTGCGCGGGGTCTGGTCCGCCTCAGCAGGGTCCTGCGACGCCTCGCGGCCCAAGCGCCTGCGGACTTCCCCCGCCTCGTGCCGCGGCAGCTTCAGTTGCTGCGCCACCGCCTCATCCCAGTGCCGACCCGCGATGTCGATGAGCTTGAAGAACAGCACGCGCTGGCCCCGCCCGATGAGCACCTTGCTAAAGGCGTAGCCCACGTCGATCACCACGCGCAGCTCATCGCCTTCCGGCCCGGCCCAGGCGCGGGCGCTGCGCATCAGCGCCGAGGGCGCCACCTCCAGCGCTACCGGCTCCAACCCCAGGCGGGCCAGCATCTGCAGGTGCGCCTCGATGAACGGGCTGGACGCCGTCATGAGGATCACCTCCTGGCGGACCTCCTGCCCCTGGCGCACCTCGCCGGCGTCGAAGAACTGGATCTCCACGGGCTGCTGATCGGGCTCCAGGTGCTGGCGCGCCTCCCACTCGACCGCAGCGGGCAGCTCGCCGGGGGGCATCTTGGGCAGGCGCAGGTTCTTGAACTGCACGACCGACGCCGGCAGGCCGACGACCACCCGCCGACCCGCGAACGCGCCTTGCTCAAGCAGCCGCGCCAGCGTGTCCTGGACCGCCTGGTGATAGCCTTCGTGGGCGGGGGGTGTATCGTGAGGCATCGCGGCCGACGCCGCGGCACGCACGCGCAGATGGCTGCGCAGCGTGTGGAGCTGAACCGCCTTGACGCTATGCTCGCCCAGATCGATGCCGATCGGGCATCTTGCTTTGTGCCACCAGCCTCCCAGCAAGCGTCGCCTCCTCAAAGCCGCTGCACGGTCACACGGCCGGTGAAGGCCGCCACCTGGATCCGGTAGCGCTGACCGTTGTATTCCAGCTCCACCACGCCGTCGGTGCTCAAAGCGGGTGTGCCCATGTTGTCGAATTGGAGCACCGTGCCGTCGTCGAAGTCGACCTTGACCAAGCGAACGCCCTCGAAGCGCGAGTCGCTCGAGAAGCTGACCTCATAGCCTTCCCCGCCCCCGCTGCGCCAGCTCACCTGCAGCTTGTTGCCCGCGCCGTCGGTGAGCACGTAGCTGTTGTCATCCACGTTGAACTCGACGCGGCGGACCGCCTGCTGGGCGATGGCGTCGTTCTGGGCATAAAGGATGTCCGCGACGACCGCACGGGCCGCAGCCTGCACGCCCAGCGTGCCCGACTCCAGCAGATGCGGCACCACCACCGCCCCGGCGATGCCGATGATCGTCACGACCACCAGCACCTCGATGAGCGTGTAGCCGCGGTCAAGCTTCACCCGACGCGCCGTCATGACTGGTGTCTCCCCGGCGGGTCCCGCCGCTGCGATGCCCGCCGGCTGCTTAAGGCCGGCCCGACTCACTGGGCGGCGCTTCAACCTGCACGCGCACCTTGCCGCTTTCGACCAGCTCCGTGAGCTGGTTGACCTTGACGTTGAGCGCCTTGAGCAGGTCGATCATCTGCTTGCGCTGCTCGCCGGCGTTGGGGATGCCCGCTGCCTGCGCCGGCTCAGCCCAGGAAAGGGCCTGGCCGCCCGGCGTGGCGGCCCACGTCACCCACAGGTTCAACGCCAGCAGCACCGCCAGGACCGTCAGGATCGCGTTGAGGTATCGCACGGATCGCATGGCAATTATCCTCAAAGAAACGGGTCAACACCGTTCCGGAGGTTCCATCGGCCAGATCAGGGGCCGACTCCGGCAGCAGGGCCCAGATTTTCGCCCCCTCGCACCGACCAGCAGGCCAGGGGGCCGCCCGCTGGCATTCAACCCAGCCACGCCCGGCCCGGCCACAAAGCCCGGCAATAAAAAGTCGCCGCGACGGTC
>DASVCG010000121.1:0-5680 GCA_036381755.1 Phycisphaeraceae bacterium
GGGTTCAGCGGCACGAAACCCACCGCGCGCTGGCGGTGGAGTCGCACGCGCCCACCGTCCGCTGGGTTCGCCGCCGGACCCAGGCCCTCCTGGGCCCCCGCGCGGGCGATTTGATCATCCTCCAGGCCGATGTCCTAGAAGTCGATCAGCCGAAGGTGGACCTGGTCGCGGCGCTGAACTTCAGCGTCCTGGTCTATCACACCCGCGCCGCCCTGACGCGGTACTTCCGCCACGCCCGCCGATCGCTTCGGCCGGGGGGCCTGCTCGTGCTGGACATCTTCGGCGGCCCGGGGGCCATGCGGCCGGGCATTCAGCGGCGAACCGTCACCCCGCTCGACGCGGACGAACCCATCCCGCCGTTCACCTACGAATGGGAGCAACGCTCCTTCGACGCCCTGACCGGCCGGGTTGACTGCCGCATCCACTTCGACCTGCCCGGCCGCCGACTGAACAACGCCTTCCGCTACGACTGGCGGCTGTGGACGCTGCCCGAATTGCTCGAATGTCTGGAAGAAGCAGGATTTAGCCGCACCGAGGTCTGGTGCGACCGCTACGACCCCCGCCAGGGACACAGCGACGGCATCTACCGCCCCATTAAAAGCCTGCCCGCCCGCGAAGACTGGGTCGCTTACGTGGTCGGCTGTCGATGATCTAGGGGCAGGGGGTAGAGGGTAGGGGGCAGGAAAAGACAAACCGTCCGTCCCCTGCCCCCCGGCGGTTTAATGCAGGGCCGCTTCACTTAGCAGCTTGACGGACTGGCGGCCGGCGAACCCGGCATCCACCTCGTGCCAGTGGGCCACCTCGTGCTCGCCTCGACGCCAGCACAGCAGCACCTCACGGCCCTCGTGCAACGCCGGGAAGTCGATCAGCCCCTTCTCAAAATCCTTCAGCTCGATGCCGACGCAGCACAGCTCGTCGACCAGGTCGCTCAGGCGGTCCAGCAGCTCGTCATAGGTCGCCTCCAGCTCCTCCGAGGCCGTCCCGCTGCCGGGCTGCTGGCCCCGCTGCTGAAGCTCGTGGCGAATCTGGACGACCTGGCCATACGTCAGGACGATGTCCTCGACGATCCGCGAGACGTAGGGCAGCGAGCGGTTGGCCTCGGCCACGGTGAAATACTTCTTGCCGGGCTTGGGCGTGTTGTCCAGCATCGTGATGGGAGCGTCACCGATCGGCATGGCAAACCCTTGATCAGGGGCCTTTTTCAAAGCCGCTCGCGCCGCCAGCCATCACGCACAAACAAAACTGAGATGACCAGCGGCCTCGACATCAACCAGGCCAAGGCGTCGCACTGCAACGGCTCCACCGCCTGGCTGGCTGAACTTCTTTTTACGCCCTTCCAGGCCACCAAGTTCATCGACCGCCTTTGATGGCGATATCGGCTAGCCCGTGGCCGGTCATTCAAAATCTAGGCATCCCAAGCCGGCCGCTCCAGGGCCACCTTCAGGGGCAGGCGGACAGCGCCTGATGGGGCCCGATTCGGCTGCGGCCGAGAGATCGGCTCGGGCGCTGGGGGATCTGTGATGGTTGCTGCCGGCGGTTAGGCGATGGGCTGACCGGCCGGCTGGGGCTGATCCGGCTGGGGCTGATCCGGTTGGGGCTGGGGCTCAGGCTGGGCTCCCATCCAGGTCAGCACCAGGGCCTTCGCGTCCAGCACCACGCTAAAGACCAGCGGCACCAGCACCAGCGTGAAGATGGTCGCGCAGCACAGGCCGCCCAGGACCACCGCCCCTAGGCCGCGGTACAGCTCGCTGCCCGACCCGGGCTTGATCACCAGGGGCAGCATGCCAAAGAGCGTGGTGATGGTGGTCATCATCACCGGGCGCATGCGGGTGCGCACCGACTCGCGGATGGCCTCGCGCGGGGTCAGGGCCCGCTCGAGCTTGTCCTGCTCGCTTTCGCCGAAGCCCCGCATGAAGTTGAGCGCCTGGGCGACGATGAGGATGGCGTTGTTGACCACGGTGCCGATAAGGATGACAAAGCCCAGCATCGTCACCACGTCCAGCATCTGGGTGGGGACGAACTGGTGGACCAGGCGCAGGCCCAGGAACCCGCCGATCGTCGCCAGCGGCACGCTGAAGAGGATGACGAAGGGGTAGAGGAAGCTCTCGAACACCGCGCACATGACCAGGTAGCACACCAACAGCGCCAGGAACATGCGGCTGGTGATCAGGCTGTAGAGGCTGCGGCCCAGGTCCTCCCAGGTTTGCGCGCCGTACCAGCGGCCCAGGAGCGACTCGCGGACCTGCGTGAGCTTGTCAGCAGTGCCGGCCAGGTTCATCTGAACCGACGGCGCCAGCGCGCCGGCCTGGCGGAGGTTCTGCGTCGCGGCCTGGATGTCGTCCATGGCCTGCTCGATGGGGACGGTGTCCGGCGGCACCACGGTGAGGGTGACGGCGCGGAGCTGCTCGATCCGCTTGATGGTCTGCGGCGCGATGGAGCGGGTGATGGTGGCGATGGCAGACAGCGGCACGGTGCCCCCGCCATGCTCCTTGGAGACCGCCACGGGGATGGACGCCAGCCGCTCGGGCGTCAGCTCCATGTCCACCGGGCGGGTGATCAGCAGGTCGATCGAGTCGCCCTCGTAGCGGTAATCGCCCACGATAGCGCCGTCGATCAGGGCCTGCACGCCCAGGCCCAGCGCCGCCACGTCGACGCCCAGGTCCGCGGCGCGGACCCGATCGATCTTGACCTGGATCTCCGGCCCGGGCAGGTCGAAGTTGAGCGGATCGGGCCGGATCGACGCAAACCCGTACATCCCCCCCAGCGTGCCGTACATCGCCTCGGCGCCCCGGCGAACGGCGTCCAGGTCCGTCCCCGAAAGCTCCACCTCAATCGCCCGCGTCCCCCCAAGCCCCCTCCCAAACAGCGACGCCTGCTCCGCCACCACCATCGCCCCCGGCACCTGCGAGGAGGTCGACCGCAGCAGCGACGCCAGCGGCGCCACGTTCTCTTTGTCCAGGCTGGCCCCGCCCATGAAGATGTTCTCAAGCCAGGAAACAAAGAAATAGTTTTCGATCGGCGCAACCGGCCCCTCCACCGGCCCGCTGAATGGATCGACCACCGGCGGCAGATCGGCGGTATCGGCGTAGCTCTTGGCCTCCCAATACGGCCGAAGCTGTGCCTCCACCCGTTCCGCGATGGACTCGTTTTGCTTGATGTTGTACGCCGGCGGCTTGATCATGAAGCCGAACACCAGGTTCCGGTTGCCCTTGGGCAGGTAATCCGTCGGCGGCATCAGCAGATATGCGCCCACGATCGAGCCCAGCGTGAACAGCACGATCACCCCCAGGCGGATCAGCCGGGTGCCCGTGAGCCAGTGGACCATCTCCGCCACCGCGTCCACCAGCCGCGACAATAGCGGCGCCAGGCCGAAGAAGCTCTCAACCAGCCGGCCGCTGGGGCAGTCGGGCGTGTCCTTGGTGTGCAGCCAGCGCGTCGCAGCGGAGGGGATCACCGTCACCGCCACGATCAGCGACAGCGTCACCGCGGCGCAGATCGCCAGCGAGATGTCCAGGAAAAGTTGCCCGGCCTCCTCCTGGATCGTCAGCACCGGGATGAACACCACCAGCGTGGTCAGCGTGGAGGCGATCACCGCGGCGAAGACCTCCCGCGCGCCGTCGTAGGCGGCCCGCGCAGCGGACTTGCCCATCGCCAGGTGGCGGTCGATGTTCTCCAGCACGACGATGGCGTTGTCCACCACCATGCCGATGGCGAACGCCAGGCCCGCCAGGCTCACGACGTTGAGGTTGCGGCCCATGCCCGTTAGGGCCACGAAGGTGCCGATGACCGAGAGGGGGATCGCCAGCGAGATGATCGCTGTGGGGGGCGAGACGGCCAGGATGGACAAAAGCCCCAGCGCCACCACGCTCAGCGCCAGCCATTTGAGGGCTGGGATCAGGATGGCGACGACCACCCCGCCGATGACCACGGGGGTGGCGATCAGCGCGTAGAGCGGGTGGCGCGTGTGCCGCAGGAAGAACAGGAGCACCAGCACGGTGAGCACGCCGCCCTGCCAGAGGTTGTCGCGCACCAGGTTGATGGCGTCGTAGATGTAGGACGTTTCGTCGTAGACCTGGCGCAGCGACAGGTCGGGGTCGATGGATGGGAGGATGTCCCGGCGGACCTCCTCCAGTTGTTGGCGGAAACGCCGCATGACCGACACCACGTTGGCGCCGGACTCGCGGATGGCGTTGATGGCCAGGGCCGGCTGGCCGTTAGCGCGCACGAAGGAGCGGCGCTTGGCCAGGGTCAGCTCCACGTCGGCGACGTCCTTGACGCGGATGGGCCCCCCGGCCGGGTCGTAGGTGATGATCGTCTCGCGCACGCCCTCGATGGAGTCGTACTGGCCGATCGTGCGGATGCGCACATCCAGGCGGCCCTCCGCCAGGTCGCCGGCGGAGACGTTGACGTTCTCCAGCCGCAGCGCCTCGCGGAGCTGGTTGAAGGTGATGCCCCGCGTGGCCAGCCGCACCGGGTCCACGCGGATATGCACCTCGCGCTCCCGCCCGCCGTAGACGTTGATCTCCGCCACCCCCGGCACGCGCTCCAGGTGCGGCTTGACCAGCTTGTCCACATCGTCATAAAACTCGGCCACGTCGTCGGTTGGATCGTTGCTGGTCAGGACCACCCAGGCGATGGCGTTCTCGCTGGCCGAGTCGGCCACGCTGATCACCGGCTGGTCCACGTCGTCGGGGTATTCGCGCACCTCGCGGAGCTTGTCGCTGACCTCCTGCAACGCCCGGGTCATGTCGGTGCCGATGTAGAACTCCAGCTCGATCTGCGCACGGCCCAGGGAGGCGGTGGCGGTCATCTTCCGCAAGTTCGCCACGCCCTTGAGCTTGTCCTCCTGCTCCTCGATGATCTCCCGCTCGACCTCCTCGGGGCTGCGGCCGGACCACGTCGTGGTGACGGTGATGATCGGCTGGTCGACGTTGGGCACCAACTGGATCGGGATGGTGAACAGCGCGATCAGGCCGAACAGCACCAATAGGATGCCGCCGACCGCGACCTTCACCGGGTTCTGAATGGCGAACTTGATGTAATCCATAAAGAAGCCTACGGCTGCCGGGTGACCTCGTAGCGGACGATCAGCCCCCCGAAGCGACCAGGTTCTGCGGCGGGGCGGCCGAGCCCGCCTCGGCCGACACGGGCGATTCCAGGATCATCAGGGGCTGCCCCTCCATCAGCCGCTCGGCACCTTCGATCACCACCGGCGTGCCCTGGGCCAGCGCGTCGGTGGACGGGTCGATCACGTAGCGGTCTTTTTCCCCGAAAAGCACCTGCACCCTCACCGCGGAGGCGGTGGGCATCGGGCCGCCGCCCTGCACCGCCGCCCAGACCACCGCCCCAGCGGGACGGAACAGAACCGCGTCGCGCGGCACGGTGAGCTTGGGCGAAGGTTCCCCCATCGGCAGATGCGCCACCACGCTCATGCCGGCCTTGAGCGCCCCGCCCCGGTCGCCCAGGCGGATCTTCACCGGGAACGTCCGGGCCGCGTTGCCCCCGTAGGGCGTCACCGAAACCACCTCCCCCGTGCAGACAAGCCCCAGCGGCTCGATGGTCAGCTCCAGCGAATCCCCGATGCGCACCTGGTTGATCAGCCGCTCGGGTACGTCAACCAGGGCGTCGATCTGACCGCGGGAGATGATCTCCACCACCGGCGAGCCCTGCGTAACCCACT
>DASVCG010000122.1:0-5466 GCA_036381755.1 Phycisphaeraceae bacterium
CCCAGCCGTCTGTTCTCTCCAGCCATGTTCCTCCGGCCCATAGCGCCGTTCACACGGCGTCATGGGCTTTTTGCTTGCTTTTTGCCTTCAATGTTTGGATCCGTTCGATTCGATCCGCGTCCCGCGTCAAGCCCGCCACAGCACGTCTGACTCTCGCACCCTGATCCCCGATCCGCCGCCTTGGCCAACCTTCACGCGTTGTCGTATGGTGGTGGCGTCATAGCAGGCGGCACGGGCGGGCGCGCGTGCGGCCCGCCGGCGCTGCTGCGGCGGGAGAGCATGCATGATCGATCTGAAGGGACACGCGGCGCTGGTCACCGGCTCGACCCACGGCGTGGGGCGTGCCATCGCGCTGGCCTTGGCCCAGGCCGGCGCGAACGTCGTCATTCATGGCTTGGAAGCGGGCCCCGACGCCGACGCCGTCCTGGACCAGTGCCGCCGATGCGGCGTGGCGGCCTCCTTCGTGCCCATGGACCTGACCGGCCCGACGCAGCAGGTCGTCGCCGACTTGTTCGAGGCAGCGCTGGCGGCGCAGGAAGGCATCGACATCCTCGTCAACAACGCGGGCCATTTCCTCGACCTGCCCTTTGAGCAGATGACCCTGGACCGTTTCGAGAAGACGCTGCGGCTCAACGTCACCGCGCCTTATTTTCTCACGCAGGCCTTCGCCCGGCACTGGATCGCGCACAACGTCGCTGGCCGCGTGCTGCTGACCGGCTCGATCAACGGCCGACTCGCCGAGCCCGACTCCACCGCCTACGACACCTCCAAGGGCGCTGTGGAGATGATGGTCAAGACGCTGTGCGTGGCGCTGGCCCCGCACAACATCCGCGTCAATGGCCTGGCGCCGGGCCTGGTCCGGACGCACGCCACCGCCTGGCTCGATCAGAACCTGCCGGTCGCCCGCTGGATGGAGCATCACACGCCCAACGGCCGCGTCCCCGATGCGCAGGTGTGCGGCCCGGCTGCGGCGTTCCTCGTCAGCGACGCCGCGGAGCACATCCACGGCCATATGCTCCTGGTCGACGGCGGCATGAGCGCCTGGCAACAACCCAAGCCCATGACTTAACACTCAGCGATTGAAAAACCGCTGACAAGATGCATGCGGCAAAGAGCAGGGGGCACACGTCCCTCGCCCCGCTGCTCTTTTACTTTGTCGTTTCTTTATCAGATGCGTTCATCAGATGCGCCAGGGTCAGCTCGCTGGCGGCCTGATGCACCGCGGCGTCGAGGCGGTCGAGCACGTCCTGCGCCGGCATCCGCCCAGTCGCGTGCTTGCCCGCGGCCAGCGTCTGGCCGACCTCGATCAATCGACGCAGGGGGATCTGCTCCGGCGGCATCGCCAGCGTGTAGCGCGGCTCGCCGTCGCTGGCGCTTTCCAAACTGTGCAGCAAACCCTCCCCCTGAAGGCACTGGCTAAGCTGATGCACGATGCGCAAGGGCAGGGCGGTCTGACGCGACAATTCCGACACGCTCGACGCCTGCCCCTGCGCGAACCGCTGCGTCACCACCGCCATCAGCGGGATCAGCCAGCGCGCGTCCGCGACTTCCTGCGCCTCTTGCCGCGTGGTTTCCTCCAACTGCCTTCGGCTGCGCACGGTCTGGAGGGCGTAGGTCAACTCCAGGCCAAACAGCGTCACCAGCCAGGAAATGTAGATCCAGAACAGGAACAGGGGGATCAGCCCCAGCGAGCCGTAGAGGGCGGAATAGGGCAGCGCCCGGCGGACGTACACCTGGAACCCCAGCTTGCCCAGCTCCCACAGCGCCGCGGCCACGAAGCTGCCGATCAGCGCCGGCCGAGGCTTGACCGCGGCGTTGGGGATCAGCAGGTAGATCAGGAACAGGAGCGTCCAGCTCGAGAGGAACGCCATCGCCGCCCCCAGCACGCCGATCACCGGGCCGAACACCTCGAACTGGCGCGCCCAATTGACGATCTGGCTCGAGAGGTACAGGCTCAGCGCCAGCAGGCCGATGCCCAGCGTGATCATCGACCAGTAGATGGGGATGCGCAGGTGCCACGGCCGGCCGCGCGGGCTCTTGACGATGATGTTGAAGTCCTGCTCCACCGCGATCGCCAGGGCCAGCGCCGCGTAGATGAACAGCAGCACGCCCGCCACGCCGATGCTGGTGAAGTTGATCCGCGACACCTTGTCGCTTAGGTCGACCAGCGTCTGGCGGATGTTGGCGCGGACGCGGGCGTCAGCCTGGCTTTGCTGCAAGGCGGCGTTCCCTTGCGGCATGTCCGAGGATTGCGCTTCCGGGGGCGGGGGTTGTGCTTCCGGGGGCGGCGTCTCCTCCTGCGGGGCGCCTTGCTCCACGTACGTGACCTCCGGCACGCCAAAGAGGCGGAACAGCGCCGGCTGGATCTTCTCCTGCACCTCCTGGAACCCGCCAAAGGCGCGGAACATCACCAGCCCCAGCACCAGCAGGGGGATCAGCCCGAAGATGGTGCGGTACGTCAGCGCCGCGGCCATCTCCTCAGCACGGTCCTCCAGCAGTTGCCGCCAGCAGTAGTGCGTCAGCTCAACGAAATACCGCACCCAGCGCTGCAACTGGGTCAGCTCGTCGGTGGATTGGTCCATCAGTCGCCGCAGAGAGCTGAGCATGGGCAGGTTCCGCGGGCCGCCTGGGCGGGCAAGGCTCCCTGGCCGCTAAGGCGGGCGGCCAAGCCTCCATTCTATGCTCGGTTGGATGCCCCACGTCATTTAGGCCGGGTCGTACCCCGAGCCGCCCCAGGGGTGGCACCGCGCGATGCGCCGCAGGCCGCGCCACAATCCGCCCCAGGCGCCGTAACGCTGGATCGCGTCGATCATGTATTGGCTGCAGGTGGGGACGTATCGGCAATGACCGCCCAGGAACGGGCCCAGCGTTCCGCGGTAAAGATAAACCAGGAAGATCAACAGCCGGCTGAGCATCGCGCCTCCGCACCTGGGCCGCATAGGCCGCGGGATGAAATTCTACGTCGGCGGCGCCCCCCTGGGCGAATTGTCAGGCCCGCGGCGGTCCTCCCGTGGCGCTTCAGGCGGCTGCTTCGCCGCCTTGCTGCTCCACCGCTGCCACTGCCGATCCGCAGCACGCAGGCCCGACTCCAGCAGCTTCTGGTACTCCTGAAGCGCCATCGGCTCGTGCGGCCGAACCAGCACCACCACATCGTAGCCCGCGGGCAGTTCGCGCTGACGCAGGCGGAACGCTTCGCGCAGCAGCCGCTTGATCCGGTTCCGCCTCACCGCGGTCCCCACCCGCCGGGGCACAGCCAGCCCCAATCGGCTGAACGCCAGCCCGTTGGGCCGCGTCAGGATCGTCAGCGGGCCTGCTGGCTTTCGGCAGCGCGCCGCGAACACCGCGTCGAACTGCTTACGGCCGTGCAGCCGCTGCCTGTAACCCAGACCCAATCGGCGACGGGGGGGATGCTCCGGCATGGTTCGCTCGGGTTCCGACGCGCGCCTGGCTGCGCTCAAGCTGCGCTTAAAAAGGATGGGGCGCACGCGGATTTTGTTAACGCGGGCTTCGTTAAAACTCCTCCAGCGCCCGATGATATTGACGCATCAGCCTGCCGCGCGTGATCAATCCCTGAACCTGCCTCCGCTCGTCCACCACCGCCAGGCTCGAGACATCGTGCCGGCTGAACTTGTCCAGCACCAGGTCCAGCGTCTCGCTTCGCCTCACCGTGGGCAGGTCGGTGCGCATCAGCTCGTCCACGATCATCAGCGGCATGGCTTCAGGCTGCACCAGGGCAGTCCGCAAGTCCTCGCCGACGACCAGCCCCAGGTAGCAGCCCTGCTTGTCGCATACGACGTAGTCCGCAGCGGGGTGGGTCTGGGCCAGCTCGATCAGCCGCTGGGCCGGCTCCGCGGGGTCGATCGCCACCGCTGGCACGAGTGGCACCTGCGACACCGCCAAGCGGCGCAGCAGGGTCATGTCGGCGTAGGTCCCCATGCGGATGCCCCGCTGCAGCAGCCATCGGCCGTAGATCGACTCGCGCGACAGCATCCGGGACGCCGTCGCGGCCAGGATCGCCACCAGCATCACCGGCAGGATCACCTGATAATCCCGCGTGATCTCGAACACCAGCAAAAACGCGGTCAAGGGGGCATGCACCGCTGCGGCGATGACGCCCGCCATCCCCGCCAGCGCATAAATCGCCGGCGTGCCGCCCGGCAGCAGCCCCATCATCTGCAAAGCCAGGCCGAACGTCCCGCCCAACGCTGCGCCCATGAACAAGCTGGGCGCGAAGATCCCGCCCGAGCCGCCTGAGCCCAGCGTCAGGCAGGTGCCGATCAGCTTGAACGCCAGCGTCACCGCTACCGCCGCCAGCGTCACCCGCGCCAGGGGAACGGCCTTGCTGCTGTGGCCCGCTTGATCGACAAGCGGCGCAGCCGATGCGCCCGACTCCGCGTTCGCGCCCGCATCTGCAACCGCCTCCGCCGGGGCGGCGCCCGCTTCGTACGACCGCGGGTTCAGCAGCGCCTCGATGACGGGGTAGCCGTTGCCGTAGAACGGCGGGGGCTCGTAGCCGGGCACCCAGTTCGATCCCCATAGGAGCCAGAACGCCACGCCCAGCACGCCCAGCATCGCGCCGCCCACCGCCGGCCGGCAAAACGCGGGCACGCCCCATCGGCTGAACATCCGCTCGCTGGCGTGCATCCCCCACGAAAACGCTGCGCCCACCAGCCCCGCCAGCACGCCCAGGAGCGCGTAGGCCCAAAGCTGCGTCAGGTCCACCTGGTAAACCTGCACCGATTCAGGCAGGCTGAAGACCGCGGCGTTATGCCCCATTACCGCCTGCGCCACCGCGGTGCCGAACACGCTGGCGACGACAATGGGGATGAACGTCTTGATGGAAAAGTCGCGCAGGATCACCTCCAGCACCAGCAGCACGCCGGCGATGGGGGCGTTGAAGATCCCCGCCAGCCCCGCTGCGGCGCCGCAGCCCACGAGCGTGTGCATGTGCTCCCGCCCCACGCGCAGCCAGGTGCCCACCACCGAGCCCAGCACCGAACCGATCTGGATGATCGGCCCCTCCATGCCTGCTGAGCCCCCCGAGCCGATCGTCAGCGACGCGGTCAGCGCTTTGTAGAAGCCGCTGCGGGCGGGCATGCGGCCCTCGTCGCGCGCCAGCGACTCGATCACCTCCGGGATGCCGTGGCTGGGCCCGCTCCGGGCGATCCACTTCTGGATCACCCCCACCGCCAGCCCGCCCAGGGCAGGCAGCACGATCAGCGGCGCGTACACCGACAGCAGCCATGACCGCTGCGCCGCGGTGCCGTAGAACAGGTGCCCCGAGCTTTCCACCAGCCAGTCGAACCCCGTCGCCACCAGCCCGCCCAGCGCGCCGATGACCCCGGCCAGCGGAATCA
This sequence comes from Phycisphaeraceae bacterium, assembly GCA_036381755.1. Lineage (GTDB taxonomy): Bacteria > Planctomycetota > Phycisphaerae > Phycisphaerales > Phycisphaeraceae > DASVCG01. The sequence continues at coordinate 5,358 of DASVCG010000122.1, forward strand.
GAAAAAAATCGCGCGGCAGCCCCGCGGCGCTCAACACGCGGTTGATGCGAACATGCCACCTAATCATCCGGACCATCAACCCAAGTGTAAAAAATCACCCACGCGATGT
>DASVCG010000123.1:0-3372 GCA_036381755.1 Phycisphaeraceae bacterium
TCATTGTGGACCTCCCTGTCTCGCTAGCTTAGCTATAGATCATTATACACACTTATGCGAAGTCGTCAAGTCGGCTAGAATGTAGCATTGCCGTGCTAGCTCAACGGTAGAGCAGCGGTTTTGTAAACCGCAGGTTGCGGGTTCGAGTCCCGCAGGTGGCTTGCCTTGCCGCTGCGGGGGAGGCAGGCTAGTCTTAGCCGTTTGTGGAGTAGGGTATCATCATCCAAGACCGGCCCGACGCTGGAGGGACCTGCACACATGAGCGACGCGGAGACCACCGCCACCATGGAGAAGGAAGACGTTCGCGACACGCAGACCGCCCGCAAGCACTTTGAAGCCGGCCTCCAGGCTGAGAAGCAGGTGGACCGGCTCGGCGCGATCGAGCACTACGAAGCCGCCTACGCCGCTGACCCGGACGACCCGGAGATCTGCTTCCGCCTGGCCTACAACCTGGACCTGGTAGGCGAGGAGGACGAGGCGCTGCACCTGTACGAGGAGTGCGTCAGGCAGGAGAGGCCCCCGCTCAACGCCTTGCTGAACCTGGCGGTGCTGTACGAGGACCGCGGCGAGTACGCCAAGGCTGAGCGGTGCCTCCGGCAGGTGCTGGGGACCGAGCCCAACCACCCGCGGGCCCGGCTCTACATCAAGGACGTGATGGCCAGCAAGGCCATGGTCGTTGAGGATGAGCAGGAGAAGAAGGGGACGACCAGCTCGGTCCTGCTGGACACCCCCGTGACCGATTTTGAGCTGTCCGTCCGCACCCGCAACGCGCTGCGGAAGATGAACGTTCGCACGCTGGGCGACCTGCTCAAGGTCACCGAGGCTGAGCTGCGCAGCTTCAAGAACCTGGGCGAGGCCAGCCTGGACGAGATCAAGGCCATGCTCGCCCAGCGCGGGCTGCGCCTGGGCCAGGCCGTCGAGCAGCAGCAGCAGGCCGTCAAGCAGCGGGTGTACGATCAGCTCCGCGCCCAGCAGCAGGGCGATCAGGATGTGCTCAACGACTCGGTCAACGAGCTGGACCTCTCGGTGCGGGCCCGCAAGGCTCTGGCGCTGCTCAACGTGCAGACCATCGGCGACCTGGTCGCCAAGACCGAGGCCGAGCTGATGGGCGTCAAGAACTTCGGCCTCACCAGCCTCAACGAGATCCGCTCCAAGCTGGCTGAGCGCGGCCTGGACCTGCGCAAGCTCGAAAGCGAGTGACCGCCTCCCCTGGCGGTTTATCCTCGCCTGCCGTCTGCTCGCTGCCCTCTACCGTTTGCCCTTAGGGCCAAGTGGTCCTGAGAGGCTGCTCTATCGCATTCGTGTGGGCAGGAAGCGGTACAGATCTTTCCGCCGGGCCACGTAGCGCTTGTTGGCGGCCAGGTGCTCCAGCACGTGGTGGATCGTTTCGATCTGGTCGGGCCGGCTCAGGGCCTGGGCCAGTTGCTCCAGGCTCATTTCCTCCTCCGGGTGCTGCTGGAGGTGGCGGACCAGTTGCTTTTGCAGCTCCAGCACGCCGGCAGCAGCCTTCTTGCCCGCCTCGACGCCGGGCTGGTGGTAGGCGTTGATGTGGACGAGCGTGGCGTAGAAGCCCACCGCGCGCTCGAAGAGGGCGATCAGCCCGCCTAGCGAGCGGGCGTCGAGCTTTTCGAGGGTGAGGGTCATCGAATCCCTGCCGTTCTCGTGGAGCGCCTGCCGCGTGCCTTGCCAGAAGCCGTGGAGGTAGTCGCCGCTGGTGACGTGCTCGTCCACCTCCAGCGGGTGGGCGGCGCCGGGGCGGGCGGTGTCCTGGAGCACAACGATGAAGGTGGCGAAGAAGTTATTCAGCCCGTCGCGGAGCTGCTGGATGTAGGCGTGCTGATCGGTGGAGCCCTTGTTGCCGTAGACGGTCAGCCCCTGGTGGACCACCTGGCCGTCGAGGTCCTTTTCCTTGCCCAGGCTTTCCATGATGAGCTGCTGGAGGTAGCGGGACAGCAGCAGCAGGCGGTCCTTGTAGGGGAGGATGACCAGGTCCTTGCCGCCCCGGCCGCCGGTGGCCCAGTGCCACATCAGCGCCATCAAGGCCGCGGGGTTGCGCAGGGTTTGGCGCTGGCGGGTGCATTGATCCATGCGGGCGGCGCCGTCGAGCAGGGCCTGGATGTCCACGCCCTGGAGCGCCGCGGGCAACAGGCCCACCGCGGAGGTCAGGCTCGTGCGCCCGCCCACCCAGTCCCACATGGGGAATCGGCGGAGCCACTGCTCCTGCTGGGCCTGCTGGTCCAGGTGCGAGCCCACGCCGGTGATCGCCACCGCCTGGCGGGCGAAATTGAGCCCCTTGGCCTTCAGCGCCGCCTTGATCTCCAGCATGCCGTTGCGCGTCTCGGGCGTGGAGCCGGACTTGGACACCACCAGCACCAGCGTCGACTTGAGCCGGGTGCCGATCTGATCCAGCGTCCTGCGGAAGCCGTCGGGGTCGGTGTTGTCCAGGAAGTGCATCGCCAGCTTGTCCTGCCGGCTGCTCAGCGCATCAGCCACCAGTTGCGGCCCCAGGGCCGAGCCCCCGATGCCGATGTGCAGCACGTCGGTGAAGCGTGCTGCGCCGGACGGCACGATCTGGCGGGTGTGCACGTCGCGCGAGAATTCGATCACGTCCTGCACGGTCTGCTCGATCTGCTGGCGGATCGCGTCACTGGGGGCCAGCTCCGGCGAGCGCAGCCAGTAGTGGCCCACCATCCGCTGCTCATCGGGGTTGGCGATCGCCCCGGCCTCGAGCTGCTCCATCGCGTCGTAGGCGCGCTGGATGGCCTCCTCCATCGCCGGCAGGTAGTCCTCGCCGAACCTCATCCGCGAGATGTCCAGCCCCAGGCCCACCTCCGGGCACCGGCACAGGTACCGCTGGTAACGATTCCACAGAGCAGTCGCGTCCATGCTCAGGCTCCTAGATTCGTTTGTTGGAACAAGACAGGCTCCTGCCAAGCAAGAAAAGCGCCGATCAGCCGCCGGGGCTGACCACCAGGGGGTACTTGACGCCCGCCGCCGGGTCGTACAGCTCCGCCAGCAGCAGCGGCCGGCCCTTGTCCGGCGACAGCAGCCCGCCCACCGGGAAAGACTCCCCGTAACGATTGACAAAATGCGTCAGCGTCAGGACGTTCCCCATGCCGATGTCGATCCGTTCCACCGGCAGAACGTATTGACGGTTAAGCCACAACTGCATGCCGGCGTACGCCTGGGGCGTGCGGTTGACCAGGCGCAGGGCATCGCCCTCGCGGACGGCCAGGATGTCCAGGTCCGGGCCGCGCTGGGCGTCGGCGGGGTAGGGCAAGGCCGCCAGCGCCGCGGCCTGCTGAGGCGTCGGGCCCGGCCCGGCGCAGCCGGCCAGCGTCGCCAGGGCCATCAGGGCCGCCAGCGCCGCCA
>DASVCG010000124.1:0-3071 GCA_036381755.1 Phycisphaeraceae bacterium
AACAGCATCATCGGGCGTTTCGCCAATTATCCGGGCTATTACATCAACGGCTTCACGGACCTGATGCAGAGCGCCCGCTACCCCTACGAGGGGCCGGATGTGACGTACATCTACTACCACCACATTCCCGTGCAATTGGCGTTCACGCTCGACTGGCTGGTGACGGAAGCGGAGATGCGGTCGCAGGGGCGGATTCGCTTCCCGTGGGTGAAGCAGCAGGGTTACGTCTGGTTCATCAATCGCATCTACGGCCACGGCACGGGGCGGGTGTTCGATGATCAGACCGCCCGCGTGCGACTGCTCAAGCCCGACGCCCTGACCGTGCAGGAGAAAGCGATCAACCACCTGCACGCGCGAGGGGATGAGCTTCTGTGGGTGATCCTGATGAACGACACCACCGAGCCGGTGACGGCGACGGTGCGGATCGATCCGCAGCGGACCGGCGTGCGCCTGGGTCAGCCGTATCGTGTGCTCGACGCTGAGGGGCGGCAGATCGGCGGCGGCCAAACAGTGCAGACGATTCATCAGGAGGTCCCCGGCATGGGGCTGGTGGCCCTTGCGCTGCCAGCGGAGGCGCAACATTTCGCTGCGCCGCCGGCGGTCGAAGGCGGCCATGTGCAGCAGCCGATCGCCGAGCCGTGGGGCCAGATGCACGCGTTTCGCATCCGCGGGCCTTTCGGCAAGGACTCGCTCTACGTCGTGCTGACCGGTCGGCCGGAAAACGGCCGCGCCACCTTGCGGCTGGCGGAGGATCCGGAAGGAAGCCGCGTGGACAGCGACTATCCCTACGAGTTCACCGTCTACCCCTGGCCGATGGACAAGGACATGAGCTTTACACTGACGCTTGAGGATGGGCCGGGGCGATCCATGACGACGGACAGGCAAACGCTGCAGGGCACGTCGTCCTCCGCTGATTGAGGCCGCGATGAATCTCACCTGGATCGATTGGACGATCGTCGGCGGATTTCTGGGGATGCTGCTCGCGGTCGCGGCGTACACGCGCCGCTATACGCGCAGCGTGTCCGATTTCCTGGCGGCCAACCGCTGCGCGGGCCGCTACCTGCTGACCCTGGCTGAGAGTATGGCGGGCATCGGTGTCGCCTTCATCATCGCCAGCTTCGAGAAGTTCTACGCTGCAGGTTTCGCCGCCAGTTGGTGGGGCTTCATGCTCACGCCGATCAGCCTGATCATCGCCCTCTCCGGCTGGGTGCTCTACCGCTACCGCGAGACGCGGGCGATGACGATGGCGCAGTTCTTCGAGATGCGCTACAGCCGAAACTTCCGGGTTTACGCCGGCGTGCTCGCCTGGGTCTCCGGGGCGTTGAACTACGGCATCTTCCCGCTGGTGACGGCACGATTCTTCATCTCATTCTGCGGCCTGCCTGACCATCTGTCCCTGTTCGGGTTCAGCGTCCCGACGCTGCCGCTCCTCATGGCGATTCTGCTCACCGTTGCCGTATCGATCACCCTGATGGGCGGCATGATCGCCGTCATGATCACCGATTTCCTCCAGGCCCAGTTCCTGAACGTCGCGTTCGTGGTGATCCTGGGGGCGCTATTGCTGAAGTTCTCCTGGCCTCAAATCGAGACGACCCTGAAGTCGGCGCCGGCAGGGCGGTCGATGCTCAACCCCTTCGACCAGGCAAACGTCTCGGACTTCAACTTCGTCTTCTTTCTCATCTTCGCGTTCAAAGCGTTTTATAACTGCCTGGGCTGGCAGGGGACGCAGGGCTACAACTGTTCAGCCAAGACCCCGCACGAGGCCAAGATGGCGCGGGTGCTGGCCGAGTGGCGCAACGGCGTGACCTACCTGATGCTGCTGCTGATGCCGATCTGCGCCTACGTGCTGCTGCATCACCAAGACTACGCCGCCGAGGCCGAGGCGGTGCGGCAGACGCTGGGGGCGATCTCCGACTCTCAAGCCCGCGAGCAGATGACCGTCCCCGTTGCTTTGTCGCAGATCCTGCCGATCGGCGTGATCGGGCTGTTCGCCGCGGGCATGGTCGCCGCTGCGATCTCAACCGACGACACCTACCTCCACTCCTGGGGCAGCATCTTCATTCAGGATGTGATCCTGCCGTTCCGCCGCAAGCCGCTGACGCCCCGGCAGCACCTGTTTCTGCTGCGCATCTCCATCGTGGGCATCGCCTGCTTCGCCTTCTGCTTCAGCCTCCTTTTCCCGCTGCGGGATTACCTCTTCATGTACTTCCTGGCCACGGGCACGATCTACCTGGGCGGGTCGGGCGCGGTCATCATCGGCGGGCTGTACTGGAAGCACGGCACCACCGCCGGCGCCTGGGCTGCCATGACCACAGGATGGCTTGTCGCGCTTTGCGGAATCGTGGGGCAGGTGATCTGGCCCGGCGCTTTTGAACGGGTGGATGCGGCTTTGCCCGCCTGGGTTCCGGTTAACGGGGCGGGCGTCGCCATGTCCGCTTACCTGCTTTCGATCGTCGCCTATGTGAGCGTGTCGCTCATCACGCGAGCGCGTCCGTTCAACCTCGACCGCATGCTGCATCGGGGTGAGTACGCGCTGCCGGGCGAGCACGCAGCCAAGCCGGCCACCGGCTGGGCCGCGCTGGGCATCACCGGCGAGTTCACCCGGGGCGACAAGATCATTTACTACGCGAAGATCATCTGGGTGATGTTCTGGTTCCTGGCGTTCGTGAGCGGGACCGCTGTCGGGCTGACGATCGGCATCCCCGACCACCTCTGGGCCAGTTGGTGGCTGTTCACCGTCGTGGTGGGCATGGTTTCCGGGTTGGTCACCACGGTCTGGTTCCTCTGGGGTGGCTTTCGTGACATGATCGACCTTTTCCGCGACCTGAACGCGGCGAGGCGTGATGAGGAAGATAATGGCGCCGTGGCCGTGCAGCTCACCCATGCGGACGAACGACAAGAGCACGTGAAGGAAGCAGGCCCAGCGTTTACCGCCAGCGGCAAAGTGTCGGAAGAAATCGCCTGAGCAACGATTCACGCGAGAAGCGAAGCAAACGCTATGTCAAGAAAGGCAATCGCACCGCAAATGGAACAAGGCTGGCAGGCCGCGACGGACCGGGCGTGGCTTGACG
>DASVCG010000125.1:0-3021 GCA_036381755.1 Phycisphaeraceae bacterium
CGATCCGAGCAAGCTGATGCGGCTGGTGGCGCGGGCCGCGTCGATCGCTGGCGGCGTGGTGGTGCTCTACAGCGGCAGCCGCGGGGCCGCGGGTCAGGCCCTGATCGCCGCGGTGATCCTGCTGCTGCCCCAAGCCAAGCGGCCGTGGCTGCTGTTGATATTGGCCGTCGTCGTAGGCGGGGCGGTGATGACGCTGCAAAGCGTTCTGGCCTCCGAAGCCGCCCAGCGTCTCACCGATGTGAGCTTCGACACGCGCGAGGATATCTGGGCCCTGGCCTGGTCCATCATCCAGGAAAAGCCGCTGATCGGGCACGGCTGGTTGAGCACCATCCTGGAGGACGGCCGGCGGTCGACGTTCAACCTGCACTCGATTTACCTGCAGGTGATCGGTGAAATCGGGTTCCTGGGCTTCCTGGTGATGATGGGATGCCTGGCCTACATCGCGGCCCGAACGATCAAGGCCTACGTCTACACCCGGCACCTTCCGCAGGAGCGGAGCCTGTGGTACCTGGCCACGGCGGTGATGCTCTCCTTGCTGGCCCGGGGCGTGGTTGAGATCGGCGCGATCACCGGCAGCCACTCGGCGGCCATGATGCTGGCCTGGGGGATCGGCATGGTCGAGGTGGTTATCGCCTTGGCCCAGCAGCGCCACTATGCCCAGGCGTGGTGGTCTGCCCAGGCCGCTTCGATGGGGCAACCCCTGGCCGCTGTGTAGAAACGCTGCGCTAACGAGCGGGGCTGGCCTGGGCGTGCTCATCAAGCAGCCGCTGGTAGTGGCCGACCCACCGCTGGGCGATGCGGTTCCAGTCGTAGTGCTCCCACACGAAGGGGCGGGCCTTGGCAGCGGCCTGGGCGCGCTGATGGGGCTGGGTGAGCCACTGACGCAGCGCCTCAGCCAAAGGCTCCACCTGCGCGGGCACCACACCCCCGACGCCCGCTGCGGCGATCTGCGCGTGGATGTTGACCTGGTCGGAGATCAGCACCGGCGTGCCCGCGGCCAGCGCTTCGATGACCGCGATGCCGAAGTTCTCCTGATAGCTGCTCAGCGCGAACAGCTCCGCCTCGGCCAGGGCGGCGACCTTGGCCTGCCCGCGCACCATGCCCGTGAAAAGGACGCGGTCGCTCAGCCCGTGATCGCGCACCATCTGCTGAACCTGCTCCAGGTAAGCCTCCTCGGCCGGGCCGGCAATCACCAGCACATGATCGGGCGGCGCCGCCTGGGCGAAGGCGGGGATGAGCAGGTCCAGGCCTTTTTTGGGATGAATCCGGCTCAGGAACAGCACGTAAGGCCGCTGACCCAACTGGGGGAACGCCTGGCGGAACGTGCCCGCGGGCGGGAGGCGCTCAAACTCGGACAGGTCCAGGCCGTTGGGCTCGACAACCGCGGGCGCTGTCAGCCGAAGCGACGCCGTCAGGTCGCGCTCCGTCGACGTTGTAAAGTGAAGGAGGCTGGCGTGGCGGAGGTTGCGGCGTAGCCGCCAGGCCATATACAGCCGCTTGCGCCACCGGCTCTGGCGGAGGCTCCACGGGTCGAGCATCCCGCAGGGGCGGATGATGTAAGGCTTGCCCTGCCTGTAGGCCTGGCGGGCGGCCAGGTGCTGGACCTGCTCCCAGCAGGCGTGGATGTGCACAACCTGAGCCCAGGCGACGTTGGCCGCGGTGCTGGGGGCCAGATGGCGGTGAAGCATGAGCGGCGTGACGCAGGGGCCGACCAGCTCGACCTCCACGCCGTCGTCGCGGAGCGACTGGGCCAGGCTCAGGTCGCCATCGGCCCGATAGGTCGCCAGGATGCGGACCGCCAGGCCCGCCTGCCGCTGAGCCAGGGTCAACCCGCGCAGGGCCTCGGCCGGGCCGCCGGTGCGGGGATCGATCTGCGAGATGATGTGCAGGATGTGCATCGATTCGGATGAGGAGCCCGCGGCATGGCTCGTCATTTTGGAATAGGGTGCTGCGGGCATCCTTCTCAAATCAAACGGTCAGCCGCGACGCTGCGAGTATATCATCCATCCTATCAGGGGGATCCGGAGCCGATCCCGTCATGCGGGGAGGCGGAAGCCAGGCGGCCGCGATGGAGGCGATCATGAGACACGCCCGGCTGGGATGGCTGCTGCTGCTGGCCTGGGGAACGGGGGCAGCGGCGCAGGCGCAGACGCTTCCCTCGGGGGATGATGCGGTGCGTTTTGATTTGCCTTCGTTCTTGCGGGTGGTCCAGCCGATGGAGCACCGCTTCGAAGGCCGCCTGCCGATATTGGTGTGGGACCTGCCCATGCCCGATGGGCGTGAGCTGATGCTGCTGCTGGAGCAGGACTCGCCGTGGCTGCGTCAGATGATCGACGAGCTGGCGGCGCGGGGCATCGTGCCGGTGGTGCCGGTGGGACGGAACGGGCTGAGGCCGGAGGTAGCCGCCTCGCTGGCGGAGGTGCTGGTCCAGGCGGGCCAACCGGTGCACCTGCTGCACAGAGAGGGGCTTTTCATCGAGCGCTGGGCCTGGTGGGATTGCGATGTGTGGGTCTGGGGGCCTGACGCATCCAGGCAAGGGGCGGTGCGCCGCTGGCCCTGCTTGCCGCTGGCCCGGAGTCAGCGGGGCGCGGAGCGGATGCGGTCCATGCTGGAGCCCTTCAAGCAGGCGGGCATCCAGGTGCAGGCGGTGTGGGCGGATTACGAGTCGCTGCCGCACCCTTACAACGGCGTGTATGAAGCGCAGCGAAGCTCGCAGGCGTGTCGGGCGCACTATCCGCCGGGGGTGCTCGATGACCGCCAGGCATTTGACCGCTACACGTTTGAGCTGCGGATGCGGCTGCTGAGCGAGATGTTCGCTGATCCGGTCCTGGCGCTGTACCCCGAGGCGCTGGTCGGCAACTACAACGAGACCGTCTCCAGCGAGGCGGTGCCGTTCGTGGACTGGAACAACGCGAAGCGGCCGCCCTGCGGCCTGGGGCGGCTGAACGTGCAGATGCCCGCGGTCTACGCGAGCAACCGGTATTTGCGCTATTTCTTCGGGGAGGGCCAGACGCCGACGCC
>DASVCG010000126.1:0-2974 GCA_036381755.1 Phycisphaeraceae bacterium
GCGCCGCCTGACACTCCAGGGCCTCGCGCATCACCTGGTCGTCGCGCAGGCGCTGAGGCGTCAGCGGCACCACACGCGCGCCGATCATCGGCCGGCTCTCCACCAGGCCGTCCTGCTCCAGGCGCACCAGGGCGTCGGCCACGGGCATGCGGCTGACCCCCAGGCGAGCGCTGACCGCACGGCGGACCAGCCGCGTGCCGGGCTTGAGCTGGCCGTTGAGGATCTCCTCCCGCAGCGTTTGATACACCTGATTCGTCAGCGTCGCGTCGCCATCGACCTGATCCGACGGCGTGCTGTAGCGGTAGTTCGGCATCAATCCATCTCCTTCAGGCCGGCGGACCGGTCGCTCGGCTGCGGCCCCTGTGCGACGACCTGAACCAGCGGCTCACCGCGAGCGAGCCGATCGAGGTTGGCCGCGATGAATCGCATCCGCCGATCGAACATCGGCTCGGTCCATGCCGCCAGGTGCGGCGTGGGCAACACGTTGTCCAGCTCGTGGAACGGCAGACGCGACCCGTATGCCGGCGCTTCATGCGCAGCAGCGGGGTATTGATACCAGACATCGAGCACCGCCCCTTTGATCCGCCGCTGCCGCAGGGCCTCGAACAGGGCCTGCTCGTCGACGATCTGGGCGCGTGCCGGGTTGACCAGGATCGCTGTGGGGCGCATCGCCGCCAGCTCCGGCGCGCCAAGCATGCCGCGCGTCTGGTTGGTGAGCGGGCAACAGAGCACCACGACATCGCATGATCCCAGGAAAGCATGCAAGCGATCGTGGGTGAAGCACCCGTCAAGCAGTGGGTCGGCCGTTTCCGCACGCCGCAGCGCCAGCACGCGCATGCCAAACGCGCGGGCCCGCTGGGCCACCTCGCGTCCGATCCGGCCAAAACCGATCAACCCCATCGTCTTGCCGTACAGCTCATCGTGGAATGCCCCGTAGATCCGCCCGCTGCCCGTCCATCGCCCGCGGCGAAAGTCTGCCGCATGCTCCTGCACCCGGCAGGCCATCATCAGGATGCCCATCATCACGTACTCGGCAATCGGCACCTCGTGCTCGTGTACGTTGCAGAGCACCGCACCCGGGGGCAACGCCTGGACGGCGATGCCGTCGATTCCCGCGCCGGTGCAGTGAACCAGTTTCAGCCGCTGCGCCCGGCGCAACGCTTCGGCTAACACGCAGTGCCCGACGATCGCTACCGCTTCATCAACCGCTTGCGGCACGGCGCCGTCGTCCAGCGTCGGCGGGGCTTCGACCACACGCCACGCGGTTTGCAGGTATTGGCGGAGCCGGTCGGCCATCTGGGGCGCGATCATCGGCTCATCAATCAGCACGCACGGCTCTTGCTTGCTCATGGTCTTCTCACGCGACCTTGTGACGATCCATCAATCCGCGGCCACCGCTTACGGCGAAGCGACCAGCCTGCCGCTGACCTCGCGGCTCGCATCCTCCCGTTTGAGCAGCTCCGGCCTGAGCGTCGCGCCCAGGCCCGGCGTCGTCGGCAACTGCACCGCGCCGTCGCGCACGTCAGGAACCGCGGTGACCAGCTCGCTGTAGTGCCCCCGGTAATAGGCGCGCACCGATTCCTGAATCGGCGTGTGCGGCGTGGCAAAGCTCAGGTGCACATCCGCCCAGAAGCTCAGCGGCCCGGCGCAATCGTGGTAGACCACCGGCAGCTCATGCGCGCTGGCCAGGTGCGCGACCTTGACCGCCTCGGAGATCCCGCCAGCCCACATCGGATCAACCATCACGACGCTGACGGCTTGGCTATGGAGCAGTTGCTCAAACGCCCACCGCGTCAGCTTGCGCTCGCTGCCGGCGATCGGGATGGACGTCGCCTGCCGCAGCATCGCCAGCGCTTCGGGGGACTCGGCACGCAGCATATCCTCGAGCCAGTAGATGCGGTACGGCTGCAGCGCCTCGGCGATCTTCACCGCTGCGGGCAGCGCCCAGAGGCAGTGGCCCTCGATGAGGATCTCGATCTGGTCGCCGACGGCCTCACGGATCGCCCGCACCGGCCGCAGCCCCTCTTCCAGCTCAGCGTTGGAGATCATCAGCCCGCCGGTGCGCTCGGCGATCGGATCGAAGGGCCAGATCTTCATCGCCCTGATCCCCTCATCGAGCAATTCACGGGCCAATTGCGCGGGCTGATGGATCGCGGCCCAGAGGTCCTCCATCGGGCCGGGGGCGGTGGCGGTCTGATGGTGTGAGAACCCCGCCACGCCGGGGGTGGCGCGTGCGTAGCGTGATCCGGCGCAGGTGTTATAGAGCGGCACCTGCTGGCGCACCGCGCCGCCGAGCAGGCGGTGCAACGGCATGCCGGCAGCCTGAGCGAGCAGATCCCACAGCGCGATGTCGATCGCGGAGATGGCGCGCATCTCACAACCGCGGTTGCCGTAGATGTGCGAGGCCTCATACTGCCGCCACCACAGCCGCTCGATGTCGCGCGGATCCTGGCCCAGCAGGATCGGAGCGGCCACCTCGTGGATATAGGCAGCAGTCGTGCGCGGGGTGTAGTACGTCTCGCCGCAGCCGATCAGCCCCGCGTCCGTGTGGAGCCGCACCCACAGAACATTGGCGTGCTCGCGCACCGACAAGGTGTCGATTCCGATGATCCGCATGGCGACCCCTTCCTCGCCCGACCCGCGGAGGCGGGCCCACGGGGCCTTATTATGGAATGCCAGAATAGATCACGCAAGCCCGTTGCCGTACGGATATTAATCTTCTATAGAGCAAAACCAGATATATTAAGGGTGCCGCCCGCTTCCCTCGCCGTGCAGTCGTTTATTTGACATTCCAAAATGGCTGCCGTAGATTGGGAGCTGCCGCGGTCGGTTCCGGCCGGCCGTGGAAGAAGCCACCTTGCCCCGGAGGCTCCTCCGTGAAGATCACCGATGTCCAGACGGTCGCGGTCGGCAACCCTTGGAAGAACTGGCTGTTCGTCCGTGTCCTCACGGATGAAGGGCTCGAGGGCGTCGG
>DASVCG010000127.1:0-3294 GCA_036381755.1 Phycisphaeraceae bacterium
CTTGAGCCTGCCCCTGGGCACCCCCCGGCTGCTGGAAGGCCGCCTCTTGATGCCGCAGCGCCAGGCCAGCCAGTCCACGCCGACCGACCGCCTGCTGGTGCAGTCGGCCCGGACCGTCCGCCTGCTGCGCGCCCCGGACTGGAAGCAGGCCTGGTCGGCCCAGGTGCCCTTTGGCGACGCCGCGGTCATCAGCTTGAGTGCGAACCAGGTGCTGTTGTGGTCGCAGCAGTCGCAGACGCTGGTGGCGCTGGACGGCAGAACGGGCCAGCCGATGTGGCCCGCGGTCAAGGCCGCTGCGGTGCTCGAAGCCGCTGGCGACGCCCGCCAGCGCCGGCGCAACCGCCCACCCGAGCAGCAGCGCTTCATGGAGCTGATCGAAGTAGCGCCGGTCCAGGTGCGGGGCGGGCGGCTCATCCTGGCCGAGCCCGCTGCGGAGGCGGCCCTCTTCATCGACGTGACCGACCAGGCCGTCTGCCTGGCCGACGGCGCAGGCCGCATCGCCGCCCTGGACCGCCAAACCGGGCAGGTGCTCTGGCGGCTGCTCTCCCCCGTCGAGCAGGTGTCGCACCTGGCGGCGCAGGGCGATCGGCTGATCCTGGCGGGCATCAACGGCCTGGGCACCGACGCCCAGGGCGGCGCGCTATTCATCTGCGATCCCCTCACCGGCCAGGCCCTGCTGCCGCTCATCGAAGATAAAGCCATCCCCCAGTGGATCGGCCTGGGCGGCGAAAGCACGCTCTTCGTCGCTGCCGGCGAGCAGGTCACCGCCTATGAGCTGCCCGGCGGATCGGTGCTCTGGCGGCTGGATGTGGCCACGGTCCCCCTGGCGGGGCAGGGCTGGTCCGACGGCAACCTGCTCCTTTTGCCCGACAGCGGCGGCTCGCTCCTGGTGATCGACGCGACGCAGGGCCGGGTGATCCACCGCGTGAGCCTGGGCGGCCCCGCTGAGCCCCACGCGGTGCAGGCCCAGCACGTCGGCCAGCAGTGGTTCGTCCTGAGCCCCTCGGGCCTGCTGGCCCTGGACGCCGACGGCCGCATCCGCTGGCGCGACGCGATCAGCGCCACCCCCAAGCACCTGGCCGGCCTGCTCTTGGCCGACCCGTGCGTCGCGGTGCTCAACGATCAGGCCGCCCCGATGGAGGACGACCTGGCCGGCGTATGGCGAGGGGCGTTCGCGGGCGAGGAAGCGCCCGTTGAAATCTTCGACCCGCCCGCGCAGCAGCGCCGAATGCTGGAGCGGCTGGAAGCCCAGGTGCGCGCAGAGGAACTGGAGGCTCAGATCAGGGCCCGCCGCGCAGGCGACGATGGCAAGCTTCCCGCCTGGGAAGATTCCCCGCGCTACCAGCTTTACCTGCTGGACCGGCGAAGCGGCCAGATCCTGGCCGAGCACCCCCTCGAGCTTGACCGCCAGACCCTCGACGCCGCCCAATCGCTGGCGCTGGAAGACCACCTGGCGGTGTCGCTGGGCAAGCGGGTGCTCTTGATCCCCGGCGCAGCGGAGCCCGCCTCCACCGAGCCCGCGCAGGCCCCCTGATGAGCCGCCCGGCACGCCCCGCGGCGCAGCGATCAGCCCGCCCAATCAGCGCCAGCGGATCGACGCCCCCCTTTGCCACCGCCCACCGTGGCGGCTACGATGGCGGACCTTCCCCCCGCCCGCATGCATCGGAGCTATCCCCATGAATCCACAGGCCGAAGCGCCCATGCTGAGTGTCAGTCAAGCCGTCTTCGATCAGGACCCGGACATCTGGCGGCTCATCGCCGCTGAGCAGGACCGCCAGCAGAACACCCTGGAGCTGATCGCCAGCGAAAACCATGTCAGCCCCGCGGTGCTCGCCGCCATGGGCACCGTGCTCACCAACAAGTACGCCGAGGGCTACCCCGGCGCGCGGTACTACGGCGGATGCCAGTTCCACGACCAGATCGAGCAGCTCGCCATCGACCGCGCCAAGCAGCTCTTCGGCTGCCGATTCGCCAACGTTCAGCCCCACTCGGGCGCCAACGCCAACATCGCCGCCTTCATGAGCCTCCTGGAGCCGGGCCAGACGGTGCTGAGCCTGCCGCTGGCCTCCGGGGCGCACCTGTCCCACGGGCTGAAGGTGAACTTCTCCGGGCTGTTCTACAACATCGTCAACTACCGCCTGGACCCGCAGACCGAGCGCATCGACTACGACGACGTGCGTGCTCAAGCACTGGCGCACAAGCCCAAGGTGATCATCTGCGGCTACTCGGCCTATCCGCGGGTGATCGACTTTGCGCGCTTCCGCCAGATCGCTGATGAGGTCGGCGCGTACCTGCTGGCGGACATCGCCCACATCGCCGGGCTGGTCGCCGCGGGCGTGCACCCCTCGCCCTTCCCCCATGCGCACGTGGTGACGACCACCACGCACAAGACGCTCCGCGGGCCCCGGGGCGGGATGATCCTCACCGACGACCCGGATCTGGCCAAGATGATCGACCGCCGCATCTTCCCCGGCACGCAGGGCGGCCCGCTGATGCACATCATCGCCGCCAAGGCCGTCTCCTTCGGCGAGGCGCTCCAGCCCTCGTTCAAGACCTACTGCCAGCAGATCGTCAAGAACGCTCAAGCGCTGGCCGAAGCGCTGAGCGAGCTGGGCTATCGCCTGGTCTCGGGCGGAACGGACAACCACCTGATGCTCGTGGACCTGCGCCAGCGGTCGGAAGACCTCACCGGCGCCGACGCGGAAAAATGGCTCGAAGCCGCGGGCATCATCGTCAACAAGAACGGCATCCCCAACGACCCCCGGCCGCCCAAGCTCACCAGCGGCCTGCGCCTGGGCACGCCCGCGCTGACCACCCGCGGCCTGCGCGAGCCCCAGATGCGCCAGGTCGCCGCGTGGATCGACCGCGTGCTCAGCAGCAAGGGCGACCCAGCCGTCGCCCAGGAGGTCCGCGGCCAGATCGCCGAGCTGTGCCAGCAGTTCCCCCTGCCGCATTAGCCGCTGCCCAGTCGCCTCGGCCCCCCGCTTCCGCCCGCCTCTCATCGCGCCCCCGCCCAGGGCCGAGCCGGTCAACCCGGCCAACCCCGCGGCCCCGACCCGGCGTAATAGAGGCGTAGTAGAATGGGGCTGCGTGGCATGACCCAGAAGGCGACTTCCCATGCCCAGCCGCGTCGGTTGATCATCGTGCCCGCCTACAACGAAGCCGGCACGATCGCCCAGGTTGTGCGCGAGCTGAAGCGCATCGAGCCCGACGCGGACGTGCTGGTGGTGGACGACGGCTCCACCGACGCCACCGCCCAGCGCGTGCCCGCAGAGGCAGCGGTCGTGCGGCTGC
>DASVCG010000128.1:0-2684 GCA_036381755.1 Phycisphaeraceae bacterium
TTTTTCGCGTCGCCGGCGTGATAGCCGTAGTGATACCCGTATCGATAGCCGTAGCGGTAGTAGTAATACTTGCGTCCCAGCCGCTTCTGGTCGGTGGCGATCACGCCGCAGACCGGGGCGTTGTAGCTGGTGAGCGTGCGAATGGCGCGATCGATGAGCGTGCGGGGCGTGCGGCCCATCCGCGCGATCAGGAGCACGCCGTCGCTCATCGCGCCGAGGATGCCCGCGTCGGCCAGATCGATGACGGGGGGCGTGTCGATGATGACGTGGTCGTACTCCTGGCGGAGCTGGGACAATAGCTGGCTCATCCGCGGGCTGCTCAGGAGCTGTACCGATTCGTTGTTGGCCCGCCCGCCGGCGCTGATCACGGTCAGCTTGTGGTCGCCCACGGTCTGGATCACCTCGCGCAGCGAGGCCTGCCCGCGCAGGTAGCCGATCAGGCCGGGCGTGGGCTCCAGCGGGAGCAGCGAGTCGAAGGTGGGCAGGCGCAGGTCCGCTTCCAGGACGATCGTTCTGCGGTTGCGAAGCTCCGCAAGGCTCAGCCCCAGGTTCAGGCTGGTGATCGTCTTGCCTTCCTGGGGGGTGGCGCTGGTGATCACGTGCACCAGGTGGCGTTGCTGCTGCCACTTGGCCAGGAGCGAGGTTCGGATGGAGCGGTACTCCTCGGCCATGATCGAGGCCGGGTCGGTCAGCGCCACCAGCCGCTCATCGGGCTGATCGGTTTGGGACGACTGGGGCAGACTGACGAGCTGGGCGTCGTCCGCTGCGTACGCGTCGAAGCGGGTTTCTTCGCTTGACGGCGAGGCCACCGCTGCGGGATGCGGGATCGCAGGGGCGGGCTCGTCCGGCTGATTCGGAGGGTCCGCCTGCGGCTGCTCGCGGGGGGTCGGCTGAGGCTCGTTGCCGGCCTGACCGGCCTGGTTCATGGCGTCAAAGATGTAACCCATCAGAAATTCCCTGCCAGGCTCAGCTTGGGCTGGCTGGTTGAGTCGGCTTCGTGGTCGAAGTTGGGCATCACGTCCGCCAGGACGTGGCGGACCATGTCCGCGGTGATCCGCCGGGCGTTCCTGGTGTAGCCCAGCAGCAGGCAGTTGTCGCACACGGTGTTGATCAGCCGGGGGATGCCGCGGGTGAAGGCGTGGATCTGCTGGAGCGCCTCGCCGCTGAAGCTCACCCAGACCTGATCGGGGTTGCGGCTGGCTGCGCGGAGGCGGTGGGCCAGGTAGCGGACCATGTCGTGGATGGCCAGGGGCTCGACCTGCTTGGCCAGGACGATCCTTTGCCGCAGGGCCGCCAGCTCCGTCTGCTTGAGCCGGTCGCGCAGCTCGGGCTGGCCCACCAGGACCAATTGGAGCAGCCGACGGTTGCCGTCGTCGAAGTTGCTCAGGAGCCGCAGCGATTCCATGGCGTTGTTGGAGAGGCACTGGGCTTCATCCACCAGCACCACCACGGGCTTGCCCAGGTGGTCCTGCTCCACGAGGAAGGTTCGGAGGCGTTCGAGCAGCTTGGCGTGGTCGTCGCCGCGCTCAGCGGTCAGGCCCAGCGATCGCATCACATGCCGCGCGAGCGATGGCCCGGTGTAGCGTCCGGGCAGGACCTGGGCCAGCGTCGCCTGGTCGGCGCAGCGCTGAAGCATCGTGCGGCTGATGGTGGTCTTGCCCGAGCCGATGTCGCCGGTCACCAGCACGATCCCTTTGCGCTGGCGGATGGTGTACTCCATCGCCGCCAGGGCTTCGCGGTGCTGCTCGCTGGCGTAGAAGAAGCGCGGGTCGGGCGTGTTCTCGAAGGGCAGCCGCTCCAGGTTGTAGAAGGTTTCGTACATCGTTTACTCCGCCTGGGAGGGCGCGCTCAGGCTCAGCCGCTGGGGCGGCTGCGCCGCCGCGGGCGATTCCTCCAGCAGGCCGGCCATGGTCTTGATCCGGGTCATCAGTTGGGGCTTTTCCAGGTCCAGGTACAGGACCGCGCCCACGGTCAGGAGCACCAGCGCCATGGCCAGGGCGGCGGCGGGGTAGACCACCACCGCGCGCAGGCGGCGCAGGCGTCTTTGCCGCTGGGTGATCAGCTCGCTGACCGCGCCCAATAGCGGCAGGCTGCAGGCGCTGGCCAGTTGCTCGCCGGTGGCGAACGACTCGTCGCTGCGGCAGGCCATGTAGACGTTCAGCGCGCCGGCCAGTAGTCCTAACCCGATCGCCGCCATCACCGCCTGGGCCAGGTTGGGCGAGACGGGCAGCCGCGGCAGGTCGGCCGGCTTGATGAAGGCCAGTTGCACGCCCCGGTTGCCGTTCTCAGCCGCCAGAGCCATCTCGACCCGGCGGAGGTTGTCCTCCCAGAACGCCAGTTGCCGCTGGGCTTCCTGGGCCTGGCGCGTCAGCTTCTGATAGCCGCTGCGCACCGCGAAGATCTGGTCGGACTGGGCCCGCAGTTGCCCGATGCGCTCCTGCAGCGCGACCACCTGCTGCTCCAGTGCCTGGTGCTGGCTGGTCGCCTGCGTCAGTTGCAGCTCCAATTCAGCGCGCTTGGGGTTTTCCGCCAGGTGCTTCTGCGTGACGACCTCCTCGTCGGTCTGGGCGATGAGGCGTTCAAGCTCCTGGAGCTGCTGCTGGAGGTTGATCAGGTCCGGGTGCTGGGGGGTCATCCGCTGGACGTTGATGGCCTGGAAGATCTGCTGCTGAAGATCGCGTTGG
>DASVCG010000129.1:0-5508 GCA_036381755.1 Phycisphaeraceae bacterium
AACAGCGCCAACTACCGCCCGCCGGGGCCCGAGCACCTGGCTGATGCGCCGCTCTTGGTGCGTTTTTACCTGGGCCGGCCGTTCGCGGCGTTTGCGTCCCTGAGCCTGCTGATCAGCGCAGGGCTGCTGGTGGGCTCGACGCTGGTGCTTCGCCGGGTGGGCCGGGGCGAGGCGGGCTGGCTGCGAAGGTTCAGGCGGCTGCTGGGGCTGGCGGTGGCGGAAGGGGGGGAGCGGCGGCGCAAGCCGCGGGAGGTCTGGCAAAACCCTATCGCCTGGCGCGAGGCTCATACGCGCGGGCGGGTTTTGAGCGGTTTGCTGGCTCGCTGGGGGTTTGCTGCGCTGGCCCTTTTGGCGGGCGTGGCGCTGGTGGCGCTTTATCACTTTAATCGGTTGCCAGCGGTGCCCGGCCCCACCGGCCAGCCGCTGCCGGCTCATCAGGTGTTTCACGCGGCGCTCTTGGTGTTGCTGCTGCTTGAGGTGGCGGTGGTGGTGCTGGTGGCGATCTACATGAGCGCCGGCTCGGTCAGCCGTGAGCGCGAGGACGGCACGCTCGACTTGATTTTGGCCACGCCCATGACGCCGCGCTACTACATCTGGGGCAAGCTCCGCGGGCTGGTGAGCTTCCTGACGCTGCTGATGGCGGTGCCGGTGTTCACCGTGGCCCTGGCGAGCCTTTACGCGCTGGTGGGTTACGGGCTGGGTTGGGAGAAGGCTACCTTTTTGCATTCAGCGTGGGGGGCGGGGCAGGCGCGGATCACTCATCGGCCGCTCTTGATGCTGCCGGAGGCGGCGGTGCTGGTGGCGGTGGTGCTGACGCCGTTCGTGGCCTTGTGCGTGGCGGCGGGGATGACCTGGTCGCTGCGGGCTCGCAGCATCCTGGGCGCGGTGGTGCCCACGGTGATCAGCATGGGCCTGCTGACGCTGGTGATGAGCTTCTGCGGCCTCAATGCTGTGCAGGGCGTGCGGATCATCGGGCCGATCATCAGCGCCTTCAGCCCCGTCACCAGCATGGTGATGATCGTCGATCCGTGGGCGTACGTCGATGGCTTTGCGGAGGACCCTGCGCTGGGGCGGCTGTCGCTGGTCGTCGGCGCGTTGATCGCTGCGGGCGGCTACAGCTTCATCGTCTACGCGATGATCCAGAGCATGGTCAGGGGCTTTGACCACACCGTTCGGCGGCTGAGCGGCGCTTGAAGCGACGCCATCGGCAGGCTGTGATCCGCGGCAGGTTCAATCCGTTGACAGGCCCAGTTGCTTGACGCGGTAGTGCAGCGTGGTGCGTTTCATCCGCAGGAGGCGCGCGGTGCGCGAGAGGTTGCCCTCGCATCGGGCCAGCGCCTGGCGGAGCAGGCGGGTTTCGAAGCGGCGCATCTGGGCGTGGTAGTCGTCGGCATCGGCGGCCAGGTCCGGGTCGTCCGCCTCGGCGGTTACCGCTGCCAGGTCGCGCGGCTGGATGTGCGGGCCTTCGCACAGGATGACCGCCCGCTCGATGGTGTTGCGCAACTGGCGGACATTGCCCGGCCAGGGGTGACGCTCCAACTGCTCCATGGCGGCGGGGTCGAAGCCGGTGATGGGCTTGGCGTAGGCGGCGGTGAGCTGGGCCAGGAAGTGGTGGGCGAGGATGGGGATGTCCTCGCGGCGGTCGCGCAGGGGGGGCAGGTGGATGTGGAAGACGTTGAGGCGGTAGAGCAGGTCCTCGCGGAATCGGCCTTGCCGGGCGAGTTGGGCCAGGTCGCGGTTGGCTGCGGCCAGGAAGCGGCAGCGGACGGGGTATTCGCGCTGCCCGCCCACCGGCCGAGCCACGCGCTGCTCCAGCACGCGCAGCAGCATCACCTGGAACGCCGGCGACACCGCGCCCAGCTCATCCAGCAGCAGCGTGCCCTCCCCGGCCTGGCGGATCAGCCCCGGTTGGTCCTGCTCGGCGCCGGTGAACGCGCCCTTGACGTGGCCGAAGAGCTCGCTGGTGAGCAGCGAGTCGCTTAGTGCGCCGCAGTTGATGGCCAGGAACGGCTGATCCCGCTGGGGGGAGAGGTCGTGGATGGCGCGGGCGGCCAGCTCCTTGCCCGTGCCCGATTCGCCGGTGATGAGCACCGTGGCGGGGGTGGGGGCGACTTTTTGGATCCATTCCATGACGCGCAGCATGGCTGGGGAGCGGGCCAGCAGCGGCGTGCGAACGCCGGTGGGGTCGGCGATCTCCTGCTTGAGCCGGCGGTTCTCCAGCAGCGTCTGCCGCCACTGCACGGCGTTGCGCAGCACGAGGATGAACTCCTGCGTGTAGCGCTCCCAGCTATCGGGGTCGGCTTTGTCGGGGGGCTCGGCGACGTAGCCGAAAGCGCCGCGCTTGATCAGGTCCACCACCGCAGCGGGGTGGCGCTGCTTGGTGGAGATGATCACGGGCAGGTCCGGGTCCAGGCTCAGCAAGTGGCCGAGCATCACATGCGCGGGCATCGTGTTGCCGAGGGCTTCTGCGGCGGAGGAGGACTTGGCGTCATCCACCAATTTAGTAGGCAATAGCGCGTAGCCGATGGCCACCGCCATGGGCAGCTCGCCGCACTGTCGCAGGTAGGCCAGCGCTTCTTCGGGGTCCGCAATGTCCACCACCGACCAGTGCTTGCGCAGGGCCGCCAACGTCGAGGGCTGGTAGCCGCTGCTGACCAGGATGGTGTGCTTGATGGGTGGCATGAAGATAGACCAACTATCGTCGACAGACGAATTTTTGTCAATAGGGCAAGCCGCGATCGGCGGCTTTGAGGTGTGCGTCCCCGGCGGCAGTTCGGTTTTTGCTTTCAAATAGCTTGTGTTTTAAGGATTTTCGTTCAGGGAAACAGTTTCCGTTTCGGCCTGGGGTGGCGGTATGGGTTTTGCATGTCAGGTGGGGATCTAGGCGCATGGCTGGAAGGAGTGATCAAGATTTGACACTTTGTTGTGGATGGTAAAGGCGGTGTGAAGCCGCTGCGGGCCAGGCGGTGGGCGCGGGGTGGAGCCATGCCCGCGGGGCGGTGCTGGCGCGGGCTGAATGGCTCGGATTGGTTTGGGAAGTGGAGTGAAGACGCTGGCCAGATCCGGATTAGGAGACAAGTGGGATGCTCAAGGTTGATTCAGATATCGAACAGGTCGCGACTCAGCCGCTGGCGATCCTCGGTGGGCCGAAGGCGGTGCCCGATCCCCAGGCGCATCAAAAGCTCTTTCACTGGCCGATCGTCACCGAGGAGGACGAGCGGGCGGTGCTCGAGGTGTTGCGTGCCGGCAACATGAGCGGCACGGACATCACCCGCCAGTTCGAGGCCGAGTTCGCGGCGTGGATGGGCGTGGAGTATGCGCTGGCGACCTGCAACGGCACCGCGGCGCTTTTGGAGGCGTTCTGGGCCTGCGGGGTCGGTGCTGGGGACGAGGTGATCTGCCCGAGCATGACCTACTGGGCCAGCGCCGTTCCGGCCATGACGCTGGGCGCCACGCTGCACTTTGCTGACATCGACCCGCAGACGCTTTGCATCGATCCCGCGGATATCGAGCATCGCATCGGCCCGCGGACCAAGGCCATCGTGGTGGTCCATTATGCCGGGCATCCCGCGGACATGGACCCGATCCTGGAGATCGCCCGTAAGCACAAGGTCAAGGTGATCGAGGATGTCAGCCATGCGCAGGGCTCTCGCTACAAGGGGCGGATGTGCGGGACGATGGGGGACGTGGCGGCGATGAGCCTGATGGCGGGCAAAAGCTTCGCTGTCGGCGAGGGCGGGATGCTGGCGACCAACGACCGGCAGATCTACGAGCGTGCTGTCGCGTTCGGGCATTATGAACGCACCGGCGGCCCCAGCCGATACGCTCAGAGCCAGCAGACCATCCGCCAGGAGGACCTGCTTCCTTTCCGGGGGCTGCCCATCGGCGGGGTCAAGCACCGCATGAACCAGACCTGCTCAGCGATGGGGCGTGTGCAGCTTAAGCACTACGAGGCGCGGATCGCCCAGATCCAGAAGGCGATGAATCGCTTCTGGGATCTGCTGGAGGGCGTGCCGGGGTTGCGCCCGCATCGCGTCCGCTGGCCCGATTCGACCATGGGCGGGTGGTATTCTCCCCGCGGGCTCTATTGCGCCCAGGAGCTGGGCGGGTTGCCGTGCGAGCGGTTCTGTGAAGCGGTGCGGGCGGAGGGGATTGCTGCGTGCTGGCCTGGCGCCAATTTCCCCCTGCACACCCACGCGGTCTTCCACGAGTCGGACCTGTTCCGCCTGGGCAAGCCGACCGCGATCGCCTTCGGTCAGCGTGACGTCAGGCAGGGGCCTGGTACGTTGTCGGTGGCGGAGCGCATTGATCAGATTGCTTTCGGCATCCCCTGGTTCAAGCACGACTGGCCTGAGGCGATCGAGGTCTACGCCGCTGCCTATAGGAAGGTGGCGTTGCAGGCATCGAAGCTGTTGGCGAGTTGAGGCGCCAAGCGGAGGCGGAAGGGCCGGGGCCGCCCATAGCGCAGTGGCGCCATGTCGCTGCGGTGGACTTGACGGGGCGTTGAGGGTACGTTGAAGCGGCTAGCCCGCCGCGGGCTTGTCGTGCCGGGTTTTTGCACAGCGAACGCTTAAGAATCATTGTGAGGCATTCATGATCGTCGATACGCATCAGCACGTGTTCTGGCACGGCCGCGATGACGCAGGCCTCGTCGCTGACATGGACGAGCAGGGGATCGACCTGGCGTGGCTGCTGAGCTGGGAGATCGCCCCCGCGGAGGACAGCCCCGCCTATCACGGCGTGCTCAACCCGGTCCATGTTCGCCCCGACGGCACGCACGCGGGCATCGTGCTGGCGGATCTCCTCAAGACTCGCGACCGCTACCCCGATCGTTTCGTGCTGGGCTACTGTCCGCATCCTTTGCTGGGCGACGCTCCGGCGCTGTTTGAGGCGGCGTATAAGGTCCACGGCGTGCGCATCTGCGGGGAGTGGAAGTTCCGCGTGCTTTTCGACGATCCTCGCTGCATCAATCTTTTCCGCAAGGCGGGCGAGCTGGGCTGTCCTGTTGTGCTCCACCTGGACGTGCCCTATCTGCCCGATGCGCAGATGGGGCAGCCGGTTTACCAGAAGGGTTGGTTTGGCGGGACGGTGGCGAACCTGGAGCGGGCGCTGCAAGCGTGCCCTCAGACGAACTTCATCGGCCACGCGCCCGGCTTCTGGCGCGAGATCAGCGGCGATGCTGACGCTGATCCTAACCTTTATCCCAAGGGCCCCGTGCAGCCGGGGGGCAGGCTTTACGCGCTCCTGGAGCGATACCCCAATCTCTACGCGGATCTCTCAGCGGGCTCGGGCCTGGGGGCGCTGAAGCGCGATCCCGAGCATGCCAAGGCATTTCTCACCCGCTTTGCTGACCGCCTGCTCTTTGGCCGCGACTATTACGGCGGTGAATTGGCCGCGTTCCTCAAAACCCTGAACCTGTCCGATGACGTGCAGGGCAAAATCTATCGCGGCAATGCCCTGCGCCTGGTTCCCACGCTTCAGCAGGAGCCCCAGACAGCAGCGGCGCGG
>DASVCG010000130.1:0-16024 GCA_036381755.1 Phycisphaeraceae bacterium
TCGGCCTGCCGACGATGCTGGCTGGTTGAGCGGGCTGTTTGGGCTGAAGGTAAGCGATGAGTTGGTGGACCAGCGCGACGAAGACGCCATGCTTGCCCAGGTCGCCAGCAGTCAGCGCGGGGGAGAAGTTGGCCAGGATGAGGCGGCCTGCGCCGATCGGCGCGGAGGCCAGTGCCGGCGTACCGTCGGCGAAGCGCAGGTGAATCTGCGCTTCAGGGCGCAGGTCGGCGATGTTCCACAGGCGGGTGAAGGGGATGGCGGTCAGGGCCTGCTGGCTGGCCAGGTCGAAGGGTTCGAGCAGGGGTGAGGTCCAGTCGCTCTGGCCGAGGAATAGCGCGCGGTGCGAGGCGGCGAGGTCCCGCCGGGTGGAGGGCAGCCAGGGCGAAGCGGCGCGGCCGAGCTGTTGATCCAGCGCGGCCAGGTTTTGCGGCAGGGGGCTGTCGCCGCCCAGGATCACCACGCCTCCGCCTTGCTGGAGGTAATCCAGTACGGCACGCAGCCAGGGTTCGGGCCAGGCGCTGGTGTCGCTGATGAACAGGGCGGCGATGTTGTGCAGGGGCGGGACGGGGTCGCGCGTCGTGCGGAGGCGCGCTTCAAAGGTGTCGCGGTTATCCTGGAACGGGGCCAGGGCGCGCAGGAGGAAGTAGGTGCTGGTGCCCGGCTCGTGCGGCGGATCGTCGGCCAGCACCAGCACGGGGAGGCACGCTGATGCGTGAAAGGCTAGAAAAACGCGGTTGTCGATGGCCAGTGCGTCATGATCGGGGATGGTTAGCTGCGCGCGGTGGCGGCCGACGGGGAGGGCGGTCAGATCGAAGGCGACTTGCCGCTTTTGCCACGGCTCGACGGTGACGCTTTGGGATTGTGGCGGTTGATCGTCCAGGCGCAGCTCGATGCGCGTCGCCTGCGGGCGGGGGCTGTGGTTGACCAGTGAGAGGGTGATGACGGCTGCGCTCGTGGCCAGGGGTCGGGGCGGGCTGATCGCCGGCTCAGCCAGGGCGAGGTTGCTGGGCGGTGCGGCGTCCAGCGGGGCGAGGTGAATGTGCGTGTCCGCAGGGAGGGTGAACGCAGCGGAGCGGTTCGTGAGGTCGGCCCAGTTGGTGGCCTGGAAGTCCGAAAGGATGACCAGGTGGCGCGGGCCCTGATGCGCTGCGAGCATCTGGGCTGACAGGGCCAGTGCTGCGGGGAAGTCGGCCCGCTGGGCGGTGGGCTCGATGTCGGCCAGGGCGGCCTGGAGCGGCTGAAGGTTACTCGACATCGCGGGCAGGACGGCCCGCGGCTGGGCGGAAGCGAGGATGAGGTTGGCTACGTCGACGCCCGGCTGAACGCTGTGGTTGAGCACACGCTGCGCCGCGGCGAGGAGGAGCTGCGCTGCGGGGACGCCGTCGACGTGCTGAGCGGTTGAGGCGCTGGTGTCCAGCAGCACAACCCACGCAGCGGGCTGCTGAGGGGCGAGGCTCGCGGCTTCTTCATCGAGCCAGACCGGCCCGGCGAAGGCCAGCACGATCAGGGTCATCGCCAGGCAGCGCAGCGCTAATAGCAGCAAATGGCGGAGCCTGAACAGGCGCGACTGGCTCGCAGCGGATTGCGTGATCAATAGGAGGCTGGGGAACACCACCACGCGGCGCGCGCGGCGGTGGAGCAGGTGCGCCGCCAGGGGCAGCCCCAGCATCCCCAGGCCCAGGAGCATCAGCGGAGCGGTCAACGAAATGGCTGCCAATGCGAGCATGGGAAACAGCAAAGCTTCTCATCGCATGCGGGCGGGGCGGAAAAGATACCTTTCCAAAACCCGCGCATAGGGCGTGGCGGTGGAGACGACGTTGTGGTCGATGCCGCGGGCGAGCAGGGCGGCGGACCAGCGCGCCAGGTGCTGCTTGAGCCGCTCTTGGTAGGTTCGGCGCAGCTCCGCCACGTTCAGCCGCAGCCGCTGACCTGTTTCGCTGTCGATGAACATCGCCTGGGGCAGATCGGGCAGGTGGAATTCGTCGGCGTGAAGGACGTGGAAGACGATGGCCTGGTTGCCGCGGTGGGCGAACGCTGCCAGGGCGCGGAGGATGGGCTCGCGCGGCTCGTAGAGATCGGAGAAGAGGATCAGCACGCTGCGCCGCCCGGCCCGGCGGGCCAGTTGCTCCAGCGCTTGGGCCAGGTTCGCTTCGCCGGCGGGCTGAGTGTGCTCCATCGTCCGCAGCAGTTGGCGCAGGTGCGTGAATGAGCCTTGCGAGGGGATGAATCGCGCCAGGCCTGTCTGGGCGATGGTCAGGCCTGCTTTGTCCTGCTGGCGAAGGAGGAGGAAGGCAATGGCCGCGGCCAGCAGGCAGGCGTAGTCGTACTTGCTGGGGTTTGCGAGCGGGTCGGCTGTGGCGCGGCGCCTGGTGCGGACGCGGGGGAGCTGGCTGAGCCAGGATTCGGCGCTGAGGGGCGTGTCGGCGGGTTTGTAGTCCAGGCCGCGGTAAGCCATGGAGGCGGAGGCGTCGATGAGCAGGTGGACGCTCATGTCCGCCTGGTGTTCGAAGAGCTTGATGAATAGGCGGTCGGATCGGCCGTAGACTTTCCAGTCGATATCGCTGATTTCGTCGCCGGGGACGTAGGGGCGGTAGTCGTTGAACTCGACGCTGTGGCCGCGCTGGGTGGAGGCGTGTCGGCCGGCGTATCGGCCTTCGACGGGCCTGCGTGGAGCGAAGAAGAGGTGCCGCAGGCGGCGCAGGTCCTGCGGGCGCAGGTAGCGGTGGCCTGAGTCGGTGCGGGGCTGGGCGGGGAGCTGGGGCACGGGTCACTCCCGTTCGATCAATTTGCTGCGGGGGCCAGGTGTGCTGGGTCCAGGTCTGACAGGAGGCGATCGACGATGGCTGCGGCGTCGATGCCCTCGCCGACGGCCTGGTAGTTGGGCAGGACGCGGTGGCGCAGGACCAGCGGCGCGGCCTGGCGGATGTGGTCGAGGGTGACAGCGGGCTCGCCATCGATCACCGCCAGTGCTTTGCCTGCCAATACCATGTGCTGCGCCGCCCGCGGCCCGGCGCCCCATTCCACATATTGGCGGACAAAGTCGCTGGCATCGGGGTGGCGCGGCCGAGTGGCGCGAGCCAGGGCCACGGCGTAGCGCACCACGTGCGGGCTTGCCGGCACCCGCTGCACCAGCGATTGGAAGCTCAGCATCTGCTCCTTTGTGAATCGCGGGCTGGGCTGGGCGTCGCGCGGCGAGGTGGTTTCCAGGACGATGCGCTCTTCTTCCTCCTGCGAGGGGTAATCCATCCACAGGCTGAACATGAAGCGATCCAACTGCGCTTCAGGCAAGGGGTAGGTGCCTTCCTGCTCGATCGGGTTCTGCGTGGCTACGACGATGAAGGGCTTTTCCAGCGGATAGCTGCGGCCCATGCTGGTGACGGTGTATTCCTGCATCGCTTCCAGGAGCGCGGCCTGGGTTTTGGGCGGGGTGCGGTTGATCTCGTCGGCGAGGATGAGGTTGGCGAAGATCGGGCCGGGCACGAAGCGCATGGATCGTCGGCCGGTGGCGGGATCGTCCTGGAGCAGCTCCATGCCGATGATGTCCGCGGGCATCATGTCGGGCGTGAACTGGATGCGGTGGAACTTCCAGCCCAGCGCCGCGGCCAGCGTCTTGACCAGGAGCGTCTTGGCCAGCCCCGGCACGCCGATGAGCAGCACGTGGCCCTGGGCGAGGATGGCGGTCAAAAGCGCCCGGACGGTCTGCTCCTGGCCGATGATGACCTTGCTGATTTCCTGCCTGAGCTGTTGACAGCCTTGGGATGCTTGGCGGAGCTGCTCGACATCATCCCCCGGTATGGCTTGAGCCTGGGCCTCCACAACACATCTCCTGGCGGACAGGTGAAAGTCGGCACGCCCGCAGCGACGCCGGCGGTTGACTGTAACCCTCGCGCCCGGCGGGCGTCAAGGAGTGAAAAGGATAGAGGGCAGGGGGCAGACGGCAGGGGGGTAGGCGCGGATAAATCAGAGAGGCACAGAGAGGTTGGAGGTGGGGTGACAAGGTGACCGGACGCCCCCTCACCCTACCCTCTCCCCCAGCGGGGGAGAGGGCTTTTATATGTAGGCCCGCTTATTTCGGGGGGCTCCCCCGCAAGCGGGGGAGAGGGCTTTGGGATGTGCCACGCTCTTCCATGGATGGGGAGAGGAGGGCTTGAATGTCGCTGGGCGAGTCGATCGCGCCGATGATGGGCTCATAGCCGGGGGCCAGGGTCACCGGGACGCGGTCTGCGCCGCTTTGGCTGAAGGCGTCGATGTTGCGGCGGAGGGTTTGCTCGACCCATGGATCAGCCAGGGCAGCGCTGAGGGCTTGCTTGCCTATGCGCCGCTGAGCTTCATCATGGGCGGCTTGAAGCGGGCGCGGCTGATCCGGCTCAAAAAGCCAGCGGTCGTAATCGGCGAATTGGGAGCGGTCGGCGTGGAAGACCGCCAGCGCCAGGCGCGCAAGCTGGCAACTGTTCTCGAACCGCTGCGGCATCGATTCCGGCGCGTGCGGGTTGCAGCGGTGATTCATGGGCACCGGCAGCAGAATGACCGCGAAGGGGGTTGCGGATGTTCGGATCACCTCGGCCAGGGCGGCGTGGGTGCGTCGGCAGTGCGGGCAGGCGTAGTCGAGCATCAACGCCAGGCGTCGCGGCGCATCGGCGGGACCCAGGGCGGGTTCGGCTTGCGGGTCAAGCGCCAGGCGACCGCTTAGGAGGGTGAGGCGGTCGCTGGCGGTGTCGATGGGATCGGCGGAAGCGACCGGTATGGGCTGCGCTGACGGAGAAGAAGAAGGGGCCAGGATTTGGCCTGCGGCGACGATCCCGACGCCCAGCGCGCCCAGCAGGGTGGCGGTGGCGGCGGCGGGGCGTGTTAACGGGCCTGCGGGGGCGCGGCGCAGGTGCGCCTGCCAGAAGATCAGCCCCGCCAGGGTCAGCCCCACCGCGTGCTCCGCCAGGCAGTAGATGCACCAGGCGCGGATGATGAGGGCTTGCACGCTGATGAACCAGCCGGCAGCGGTGACGATCGCGCCGGCCAAGAGCAGCAGCGCCATCCACGCGGCCCGCTGACGGGCGGGCGAAGCGGCGCCCGCGACGATTGGCAGCATCGCCAGGATGGCGGCGTAGGTGATGCCCGCCAGGAGGCTCACCGGCAAATTGAGCCAGCGCGACCAAATGCTGGTCAGCACGTCGCTACAGCCGTTGCCGGCGCCGCAGCCGGGCGGCGCGACGTGGCGGAGCGAGGCGTAGGTCAGGTAGGCTGCGCCGGCCAGGGCGATCAGCGCCAAGAGGGCGATCAACCCGGCGGGGATCGCTTTCAGGCGGCGGCTATTAGGCGTGGCGGGCGAGGGTGGCATGGCCGGACCTCATATCAAGCGGCGGAAAACCCGTCCGGGTCAGTTTAATCGAAGGGTCTAGCCGGCGCATGCGATGAGGGGCCGCGGCGCAGCGGCTGCGAGCCGCTAAACTCTTGGGCGGGCTTGAGCGGGTTGGAAACCGGTCAAACAAAGGATTGAACATGGGCATAGGCGTGACGCTGGCGGATGTGCAGGCGGCGCGGGAGCGGATTCGGGGGGCGATCTACGATTCGCCTTGTCCGGAGTCGATCCCGCTTTCGGAGCTGACGGGCTGCCGAGTCTATTGCAAGCTGGACTACCTTCAGCGCACGGGCAGCTTCAAGGAGCGCGGCGCGCGCAATGCGCTCTTGCTGCTGGATGAAGCCAAGCGCCGGCGCGGGGTGATCGCGGCGTCGGCGGGCAACCACGCCCTGGCCTTGTCGTACCACAGCAAGCTGCTGGGCATCCCGGCGACGGTGGTGATGCCGCGGTTCGCCCCGCTGATCAAGGTGACCAGTTGCAGGCGGATGGGCGCGACGGTGGTGCTGCACGGGGAGGACTTCGCCCAGGCCCGCGCCAAGGCGGATGAGCTGGCGCAGCAGCAGGGGCTGACGTACATCCACGGCTTCAACGACCCGGCGATCATCGCGGGGCAGGGGACGCTGGGGCTGGAGATTCTCGAGCAGGTGCCCGATGTGGAGGCGGTGGTCGTGCCGATCG
Organism: Phycisphaeraceae bacterium; assembly: GCA_036381755.1. Lineage (GTDB taxonomy): Bacteria > Planctomycetota > Phycisphaerae > Phycisphaerales > Phycisphaeraceae > DASVCG01. The sequence goes on from DASVCG010000130.1 coordinate 6,032, forward strand.
GCGGGGGCGGGCTGATCGCGGGGATCGCTTTGGCGGTCAAGGCGATCCGCCCGCAGGTGCAGGTGATCGGCGTGGAGGCTGCAGCGAGCCCGGCGTTTGCTGCGGCGATGGAGGCCGGCCGGCCGGTACAGGTTCCCATCCGCCCGACGCTGGCGGACGGTCTGGCGGTGGGCCGCGTGGGGGATTTGGCGCTGGAGCTGGCTCGCCAGCACGTGGATCGTGCGGTGCAGGTGGATGAGGACGCCCTGGGCCTGGCCATCCTGCGATTGCTGGAGATGGAAAAAAGCGTCGTCGAAGGGGCGGGCGCAGCACCCCTGGCGGCGCTATTGAGCGGGCAATTGCCGGAGCTGGCGGGCAAGCGGGTGGTGCTGGTCCTGTGCGGGGGGAACATCGATCCAGCGGTGCTGTGCCGTGTGGTCGAGCACGGCCTGGTGGTGGACGGCCGACTGTGCCGCTTCACCGCGGTCATCAGCGACCGCCCCGGCGGCCTGGAAAAATTGGCGCGCGCCATCGCCTCCTGCGGCGCTTCCATCAAGGAGGTGGTGCACGAGCGGGCCTTCGCTGAGCCGGACATCTCCACCGTGCGCGTCGTGTGCACCGTCGAGACCGCGGACCGCGAGCATGTGGCGACGCTGCTGGACCGCCTCAGGTCGGAAGGGTTCCAGATCTGGCCCGAGGCGTACAGGTCGGAGGCGGCAGGGGCGGACCCCAAGGCCCCCGCGGCTGCGCTGCCGAGCTGAGAAACCAAGGCTGATGCCCGGGTCTGATCCCCAGCGAGAAGGCCGCCCGTTTGACCGATCATATGATATGGGGCCGAGGCGGGGCCCAAGTCGCGGTGGAACCGGGGCTTGGGACCGCTTGAACGGAGCGTGCGATGGCAGGCGGCCGGTTCGCGCCCATCTTGAGCTGGATTGACGACCAGCACCCGCGCATGGTCGAGCTGGTCAGGGCGTGGGCGTCGATCAACACCGGCAGCCTGAACGTGTTTGGGCTTCGCCGGCTGAGCGAGCAGGTGCTCCAGACGGCCCAGCGGCTGGGCGGCGAGGTTCAGCAGGTTCCTTTGCCGGCGTATGAGGTGATCGACGACGCGGGGCAAACGCAGCGCTACCCCCTGGCGGAGGCGCTGGTGATCCGCAAGCGCCCCGCGGCGCCGATTCAAGTGCTGCTGGCGATCCACCTGGACACGGTGTATGGGCCTGAGCACCCCTTTCAGCGCGTGGAGCAGCCAAGCCCGGACATTCTGCACGGCCCGGGCGTGGCGGACGCCAAGGGCGGCCTCGTCGTGCTGCTGACGGCGCTGGAGGCGCTGGAGCGGAGCGAGGATGCTGAGCGGATCGGGTGGGAATTGATCCTGAATCCCGATGAGGAGTTGAGCTCGCCCGGATCGGCGGCGCTGCTGACCCAGGCGGCTAAGCGGCACCATGTGGGGCTGGTGTTTGAGCCGGCGCTGCCCGACGGCAAGCTGGTGAGCCAGCGGAAAGGATCGGTCAACTACACGCTGGTGGTGCGCGGCAGGGCGGCGCACGCAGGGCGCGACCCAGAGCACGGGCGCAACGCGATTCACGCGATGGCCAAGCTCATCAGCCGGCTCGATGCGCTGCGTCAGCAGATGCCCGAGGTGGTGGTGAACGTGGGGCGCATCGCGGGCGGCGGGCCGGTGAATGTCGTGCCGGACCTGGCTGTCGCCCGCCTCAACATCCGCGCCCAGCAGATGCAGCAGATACGCGCCATCGAGGACCGGTTGCGCCGGTGGATGCACGAACTCAACCAGGAGGAGGGATTCAGCGCGGAGCTGCGCGAGCAACCCTCCGTGCCGCCTAAGCTGATGGATGAGCCGATGCGCGCGCTGTTGGAGCAGGTGCGGGCCTGCGGCCAGGAATTGGGGCTGTCCATCGATTGGCGGCCCAGCGGTGGGATATGCGATGGCAACCGCCTGGCTGCGGCGGGTCTGCCCACGCTCGACACCCTGGGCCCCTGTGGGGGCGAGATCCACAGCGAGCAGGAATACCTTTTGCTCCCAAGCCTGACGCAGCGGGTCAAGCTGGCGGCGATGCTGATGATGAAGTACGCCGCGGGCGAGCTGGGGCCGCCAACGCCATCAGCGGACGGCGTCGACATCAAGAGGAGCCGCGGGTGAATGCGGACGAATTGGGCACGGGCCAACGGTGGGTGAGCGAGCCGACGCTGGCGGAGCGGTTCCTTGGCGACCCGCGCGTGCGTCAGGCCCGGTCGCAACTGCTGTCGGTCCTGGCGGAGTATCAGGCGGGGCTGACCTCCGTGCGACAGGCGGACCCGGCGCTGCGCGCTGATTACGAACAACTGCTAGATCAGTTCAGCGAGCTGCGCGGCGGCGCGCTCTACTACCCCTACCTGGGCAGCGGCCTGGGCAACGTCGCGCTGGTCGAGCTGGCTGATGGCAGCGTCAAGTACGACCTGATCGGGGGCATCGGCGTCCACGGCCTGGGCCACAGCCACCCGGAGCTGGTCGCTGCGTCGCTCGACGCGGCTTTGCGCGACCTGGTGATGCAGGGCAACCTCCAGCAGAACGTCGAGTCGGTCCAGGTCAGCCGTCTTCTGGTGGAGATGGCTTGTCAGCAGGGCGCGAAGTTGGTCCATTGCTTCCTGAGCACCAGCGGCGCGATGGCCAACGAGAACGCGCTGAAGATGGTCTTTCAGAAGCATTACCCCGCGGATCGGCTATTGGCGTTTGAGGGCTGCTTCATGGGCCGTACGCTGGCGCTGGCACAGGTGACGGACCGCGCCGCGTACCGCGAGGGGTTGCCCCAGACGCTGGCGGTGGATTATGTGCCCTTCTTCAAGGCCCAATCGCCCCAGGCCAGCACGGAGCAGGCGCTGGCGACGCTCCGCCGACACCTGGGCCGCTACCCTGGCCAGCACGCGGCGATGTGTTTTGAGCTGGTGCAAGGCGAGGGCGGCTACTACCCCGGCGACCGCCCGTTCTTCGTCGCGCTGATGCGGGAGCTCAAGCGGCGCGGCGTGGCTGTTGTGGTGGATGAGGTGCAGACGTTCGGCCGAACGTCGCAGCCCTTCGCCTTTCAGCACTTTGGGCTGGATGAATACGTGGACGTGGTGACCGTGGGCAAGCTGACGCAGCTTTGCGCGACGCTGTTCACGGAGGAATACCGCCCGCGGCCGGGCTTGATCAGCCAGACGTTCACCGCGGCGACGGCGTCGATCTTCGCGGCCCGGGCGATCCTGACACGGCTGCGGCGGGGGGATTTCTTCGGGCCTCAGGGGCGCGTGGCGCAGATCCATCAGCGGTTTGTTGAGCGGCTTGAGGGGATCGGTCAGCGGCATCCGGGCTGGGTGCAGGGGCCGTATGGGATCGGCGCGATGATCGGTTTTCAGGTGTTCGACGGCAGTGCTGAGCTGACCCGGCGGGTGCTGCGTGAGCTGTTCGACGCGGGCGTGATCGCGTTCCAGGCCGGCGCGAACCCCGCGCGGGTGCGGTTCTTGCCGCCTGTGGGCGCGATCCGGGACAAGGACATCGACGCGGCGTGCGACATCCTGGAGCAGACGCTTGCCCGGGTCGTCGCTGCTGCGTCGCCAGGGGCTTGAGCGATGCTGGTGATCCGGCCGGTTGGGATGGACGACCTGGACCAGTTGCTGTTGCTGTCGCACCTGGCCAGCTTTGGGCTCACGACGCTGCCGCGGGACCGCGCGCTATTGGAGCGGCGCGTGCGCGACTCGTTACGCGGGTTTGAGAAGGTTGATGGCGAAGAGCCGCGCGGCGAGTCGTACCTGTTCGTGATGGAGGAGATCGAAACCGGACGCCTGGTAGGCACCTGCGGCGTGGTGACGAAGGTCGGCGGGTTTGAGCCGTTCTACACCTACCGCATCGAGACCACCGTGCACGAGTCGAAGATGCTCCAGGTGCGCAAGGAGATCCGCACGCTGCACTTGGTTATGGAGCACGACGGGCCTTGCGAGATCGGCAGCCTGTTTTTGCACCCGGACTTCCGCCGCTGCGGCAACGGGCGGGCCCTGTCGCTGTCGCGGTTTTTGTTCATCGCGCAATTCCCAGCGTTTTTCGACCCGGTGGTCATTGCTGAGATGCGCGGCGTGATCGATCACAAAGGGCGCAGCCCCTTCTGGGACGCTGTGGGCCGGCACTTCTTCGACCTGGATTTTCCCAAGGCCGATTACCTGAGCATCGTGAACAAGGAGTTCATCGGCGACCTGATGCCGCGCTACCCCATCTACATTCCGCTCTTGCCGGCGGAGGCGCAGGCGGTGATCGGCAAGGTGCATGACGAGACCGCGCCGGCGCTCAAGATCCTCCAGGCGGAGGGGTTTGAGTTCAGCGGGATGGTGGACATCTTCGAGGCTGGGCCGATCGTGCGGTGTCAGCGCGACCAGATCCGCACAGCACGGGAGAGCCGGCTGGAGATCGTGCGCCAGACGACGCAGCAGCCCATCGAGGATGGGCCGGTCTACCTGGTGAGCAACGCGAGGCGGGAGTTCCGCGTGTGCCAGAGCCGTCTGGCATGGGCGTCCGACGGGGGGCTATGCCTGCCTGGTTCGACGGCTCAAGCGCTGCGGGTGGAGCCGGGCGACGTGGTGCGCTACGCGACGCTGTTTGCGAGCGACGCAGCGGCGTCCTAAGGAGCGTTCATCGCCTCCTAAGATGAAGCATCCATCATGGCCAGTCACTGCATCGACAACCAGTGGATCGAGGGTGGGGGGCAGGAGCTGGTTTCGCACGATCCAGCGACGGGGGAGGCGGTGTGGCGAGGCAGCGCCGCGACGCCGGCGCAGGTTGATCGCGCCATCGCCGCGGCCCGTCGGGCGTTTGAGGGCTGGGCTGATTTGCCGCTGGAGCAGCGGATCGATTTGCTTGAGCGATTCGCGGAGCGGGTGCGGGCGGGCAAGGCGCGATTGGCCCAGATGATTTGCCGTGAGACGGGCAAGCCGCGCTGGGAGGCCCAGGAGGAAGTGGAGCTGATGATCAGCAAGGCGCCCGTGTCGATCGATGCTTATCAGCATCGTCGGGCGCCTTCGCAGAGCCAGGTGCGGGGCGACCTGGCGGTGACGCAATTTCGGCCGCACGGCGTGCTGGCGGTGTTCGGGCCGTTCAACATGCCCGGCCACCTGCCCAACGGGCACATCATGCCGGCGCTGCTGGCGGGGAACACGCTGGTCTTCAAGCCCAGCGAGCTGACGCCGGGCGTGGGGCAGCAGATGATGGAGCTTTGGATCGAGGCGGGGCTGCCGCCGGGCGTGCTCAATCTTGTTCAGGGCGGGCGCGACACGGGGCAGGCGATCGTGCAGCATCCGGGCATCGACGGCGTGCTCTTCACCGGCAGCTATGCGGGCGGGCGGGCGCTGAGCCGCGCGCTGGCGGACCGCCCCGAAAAAATGCTGGCCCTGGAGATGGGCGGGAACAACCCGCTTGTGGTTCACCGCGCAAGCGACCTGGAGGCCGCGGCGTATCTGACCATCCTCTCCGCATATCTGACCGCGGGGCAGCGGTGCACCTGCGCGAGGCGGCTGATCGTGATCGACGACGGCCCAAGTCGGGATTTTCTGGACCAACTAACGTCGATGATGCGCACCATCCGCGTCGGGCGCTGCACCGACGAGCCCGAGCCGTTCATGGGGCCGCTGATCTCGCCCGCTGCGGCGCAGCACGTGCTTGAGGCGCAAGAGAATCTGATTCGGCGCGGCGCCAAGCCGCTGGTGAAGCTCGAGCTGCTGCCGGGCAGCCAGACGATGCTCCGCCCCGGTTTGCTGGACGTAACCGCGGCGGCGGATCGCGCCGATGAGGAGATTTTCGGGCCGCTATTGCAGGTGGTCCGCGTGCCTGATTTCGACGCGGCCATTGAGGAGGCCAACCGCACCGCCTACGGGCTGGCTGCGGGGCTGCTCAGCGATGAAGCGGCGCTGTTCGATCGCTTCTTCCGCCGCGTACGTGCCGGCGTGGTGAACTGGAATCGTCAGACCACCGGCGCCAGCTCGCGGCTGCCCTTCGGCGGGATCGGTCAAAGCGGCAACCATCGCCCCGGCGGCTACTACGCGGTCGATTACTGCGCCGACCCGGTCGCGTCGCTGCAACGAGCGCGGCTGAGCTTGCCCGAGTCGATCCTGCCGGGGGTTCTGCGATGACGCGGAGCGCCCAGGAAGTGAACTTCGACGGCCTGGTGGGGCCCACGCACAACTACGCGGGTCTGTCGCTGGGCAATCTGGCGTCGCAACGGCATCGGTACAGCGTGTCCAACCCCCGCGCCGCGGCGCTGGAGGGGTTGGCGAAGATGAAGCTGATGATGGACCTGGGGCTCAGGCAGGGGGTCTTGCCGCCGCAGGACCGGCCGGATCTGCGCCTGCTCCGCCGCGTGGGCTTCGAGGGCGCTGATGATCAAGTGCTTCAGCAGGCCCAGCGCGATGCGCCGCAGCTTTTGGCAGCGTGCTACAGCGCTTCGAGCATGTGGGCGGCCAATGCAGCAACTGTTTCCCCCTCGGCCGACTGTCGCGACGGACGCGTCCACTTTACGCCGGCGAACCTGCTCAGCCAGTTGCACCGCTCGATCGAGCCGGAGACAACCGCTTTGGTGCTGCGGCGCATCTTCGCCGACCCAGCCTGCTTTGCGCATCACGACCCTTTGCCGTGTGCGGCGCACCTGCGAGACGAGGGCGCAGCCAACCACACGCGGTTGGCGCCGCGGCACGATCAGCCGGGCGTTGAGCTTTTCGTTTATGGCGTTGATGCACTCGATGCGAGCCGGCCGCAGCCGCGACGTTACCCGGCCAGGCAGAGCCTCCAGGCCAGTCAGGCGATTGCGCGCCTGCACGGGCTGGACCCGCGCTACACTTGCTTCGTTCAGCAAAGCCCCCAGGCCATCGACGCGGGCGTGTTCCATAATGACGTGGCCTCCGTGGGCCATCTGGATGTGTTCTTTTATCACACGGAGGCGTTTGTCGATGCGCCCGCGGTGATTGAGCATCTTCGCCGAGCTTATGAAAGCTGTGCCGGCTCGCCCTTGACAACGATTCCCGTGGAGCCGCGGGAGCTTTCGCTGGATGAGGCGGTGGAATCGTACGTGTTCAACAGCCAGCTCGTGCGTTTGCCGGACGGAACGCTGGCGATGATCTGCCCGGAAGAGTGCCGCCAGCATCCAAAAGTGCAGGCGCTTTTGGAGCGGTTGACCACCGGCGGGTCCATTGGCGTGCTGCGATACGTGAATCTGCGGCAGAGCATGCGGAACGGCGGCGGGCCGGCGTGCCTGCGATTGCGCGTCGCGCTGACGGACCAGGAACTGCAGCGCGTTCATCCCGATGTGATGCTGACGCCGACGCTGTACGACGAACTGGTCCGCTGGGTGGAACGCCACTACCGCTCGGAGCTGGCCCCGAATGACCTGGCGGACCCCAAGCTCATCCAGGAAAGCCGGGCGGCGCTGGACGAGCTGACGCGCATCTTGCAACTGGGTTCGATCTATCCCTTCCAGATGGCTTGATGATCCGCATGAAGCGGCGGGCGGGTTGCGGCTTAGGCGCGGCGGTCGGTGCTGTGGAAGATCTTGTCCGCGCTTTGAGCAACGAAGCCCTGGAACAGCCTGCCGTCGGGCAGGGGGTATCGCCTGGCGAACTCGTAGTAGCAACTGGGAACTTTGTAGACGCCGTCGGAGAATTCGACGTCGATTTCGTCGGCACAGGTGGAGGATTGCTCCAGGTAGACTTCGGGCGAGCCTTTGATGACGCCGCCGACGGTGTTGAGCTTGAAGCCGTGCCTCGTGAGGAAGGCGTTGAGCGCCTCAAGGCTGTCGAAGGTTTCCAGGGCATTGACAAAGACGGTGAAGTGATTGGCGCGGAAGCCGAAGGCGGCGACCCAGCCGGCGTACTCACTTTCCTGGGCCAGGGCCTGGTAGTCCGCGTAGGCGATGCGCCACGGCCGGCCGATGGCGGGCAGGTCCTCCCGCTGGAGCGTGGCCCGGTCGACCTGGTCGATCAACGCCACCACTCGCTGCTGTAGCGCGCCGGAGCATTCGCCCAGCTTCAGTTCGCTGATGAAGACCTTGGGCTGGCAGGGATCAGCACACTCGAAGTGCTGGGCGCGGAGCTTTTTCTCGGGGAATGCGTACTCCCCCGCGGCCCGGTAGCCCCAGCGGACAAAAGGCTTGGCAAGCACGTCGAGGTTGATGCGCGGGTCGTCATAGGTGCGCAGGGCGATGTGATCGTTGACCAAGGTTTCGCCCCGCTGAGTCAGCAGGCGGTGAATCCGCTGCGCCTGCGGGGTGATCGCCTGGTAGTCCTCCCAAAGCCGGTCCAGCAGGTCTTGCAAGGTGGCCATGGCGGCACCCTCCTGTCCTTATTTATAGGATCGGTCCGTCAGGGAGGCGGGTAAGGCTCATTCGGATCGTCTGTCTGGGGGCGGGAGGCATCCTGCCGCAGGGCCGTGGGTTGGCGGTTGACGCCGCGGGCGTGGGGCAGCGTAAAGGGGCAGATCAAGGGACAATCAAAAGGGTTCTAAAAGGGATGGTGGGGTCCGGGGCAAGGCAACCCTCCAGCACAACGCCCAGCAGGGGCCTTGAGAGCAGAGGGATCGCTTTGACCGATCAGGGTACGGGCCTGGGCGATCCTTCAGCAGGGGGATTAAGCCTTCCACGGCCTCTATTAGGGTCAGCAAGAAGGGTCAGCAGGGCCCATAGCGGTCAGCGGAGCGGCTGGCTGCCCGCGGTTTCTTGAGCCCCGCTCTCATGCTGCTACAATGCCTTCCCGATCGCCTGCATGCCCATGCCCCGGTGGCAGTTCAGGCGGTTCGGGAGTGCTTCGGAGAGGTGGCCGAGTGGCTGAAGGCGACGGTTTGCTAAACCGTTATACGGGGTATCACCCTGTATCGCGGGTTCGAATCCCGCCCTCTCCGCTTCTTTTCGAACGGTCTTGTAAGTGGATATAGGCGGATGTATGTAGGCGGACATCGTAGTTGAGATTGTAGGCGGACATCGTAGTTGAGATTTTAGGACATCTAAATGAGACAAGGCCCGTGCGCACCGTGACAGCCGGGGCCTCAGCCGCCGGCTTTTGCAAGCCCGTGAACTTGTCGGTCCGCTGAAGCCGCGTCCGGTGGACCGCCGGCCGGCCTCAGCTTGCCCGGCCGTCGGGGTCTGGCCGACGGCCGATCGAAACGCGGTCGATCACCCTTCGGCAATCGCTCGCTCCACCCCTCCTCCAGCCTCCCCACGCCCACGTGACGAGCCACGCCTGAGCTCCCGCCACGCCGCCACGAGCAGCGTCAAAGTGCGGTCGGGGTCGAGGGCGTCAGCAGCCTCGCGGGCGGCCCGGGCCCGGCGGGTCATCTCCTGGGCCGCCTGCTCCATCTGGTCTGCACGGCGCTTCGCCGACTCGCACAGCCAGCCGGCGATCACGCGGCGGTTCCGCCAGGCCCACCACCAGCCCCGCTCATCCAAAGCCCGGCATCGTTGGATGCAGAGGTCGCACGGCGCCTCACCGGAGATCTTGTGGATCACCGCCTTGAGCAGGGCGCAGGGGGACAAAGGGCGGGGCTGTTCAGGGGCTGATGCGACCACAGGCGGCTGATCGGCCGGCGTGCGTGGAGCAGTCGGTGCAATCGAGGATTGAATCAGCCGCCCTTGCGCGTCCCACTCCGCGGTCGCCTCGACCTGGCTGTTGTGCCCGGTGAGCCGCCATCCTCCTGTCATCGTGGTCTCTAAGCGAAATGGCATCAAAAGCTCCAAGACGCCGTGCCGCCGTACATCGACACGCCGCAATTGTTTTGTTGGCTCGAGGTGATGGAAGTGGGGGCGATATCCCCCGGCCTCGTGGCAAAGGTCGACTCGAATGCTTTTCCGAAGACCCCCTCAGCCAGGATATACCTCACAGTCGGACCACCGCCGTCGTAGAGGGCCGTGATTTGGAAGGGATTGGTATATTCGGTGAAAGAGCCGCTACAGCCAGGCCCCTCATACTGACGAACCACCTCGGTCCCACCGGTCCCCACGTACCTGTGCCAATAAG
>DASVCG010000131.1:0-3272 GCA_036381755.1 Phycisphaeraceae bacterium
ATGCTCGATGCGCGCGTGGTGGTGCTCGAGCGCAACGACCTGCTTCAGTTGGGCGTGGAATGGAATTTCCCTCGCATCCAGGCTGGCGCGTTCACCGATTCGGATCGGCGTGGCGGAGGGGTTCCCGGGCCGGACTGGCCCTGGGCGATCCGCATCGGCTACACGCCCAGCAAGGAATTCACCAACGCCCTGCTGCTGACGCTGAACCTTTTGGCGCAGAATGGCGAGGCGACGATCGTTTCCAGCCCGCAGTTGATGGCTGAGGACGCCCGCGAAGCGGGGATGAGCGTCACCACCGAGGAGTATTTCCAGATCGTTTCGGAAGGCGTGCTGACCCAGGTGGATCTGGAGACCATCGAATCGGGCACGACCCTCAAGATCACGCCGCGCGTCGGCGATCAGGACCAGATCACGCTGGAGATGGCGATCGAGGTTTCCGACGTGGTTTCTCGCGGCCAGGACAACCTGCCCGTGGTCACCCGCCGCAAGGCCAACACCACCGTGCGCGTGCGCGACGGGGGCACGGCCGTCATTGCCGGGCTGATGGACAGCCGTACGGAGTTGATCGAGCGCAACGTGCCCGGCGCCGCCGACGTGCCGATGCTAGGCCATCTCTTTCAGAATGACGCAGCGACGAATGAATCCAAGCAGTTGGCGGTGTTCATCACGGCCACGCTGGTCGACGAGGCCGAGCTGACCGCGGAATCGCAGCGCGACAAGCCCCGGATCGCGCCCGTCGATGAGGAGGCGTTCCGCCGCTCCCTGCGCGAGGCGATCGAGCAGTTGAGGGAGGACCTGCCATGATGCGTTGGGTGGCTGGTCTGAGCTTGATCGCCGGGCTTTTGATCGCGGGAGGTTGCGCCGCGACCAAACCCAAGCCGCCCCGGGTTCTGGCATTCGGCAGCCCGGACGTGATCGCCCTCGACGCCATGGATGTCGTGCGCATCATGCGCCAAGCGGGGTTCCGCGACGAGCTCATCCTGAAGCTGGGTCCATCCCTCCGCAACACACTGGCGACGTCGGGCGGAGCGCGGCTCTTCATCAACAACAAGGTCGAGGCCGCGTTCGCCGCTGACCACGACCGGATCTACGTTTCCAGCCGGCGCAGCGGCAGTTTCATCTACAACCCCCAGACCGATCAGCCCATCCCAGCCGTCGCCAGCAGCGGCCAGACCTCGTCGCAAGAGCCCTGAAACGTTGCCAAAACCTGGTGGAGCGGCAGGAGCAGGTGCTGCCTACCGTTGAGCCGGCGTGGTCAATCGTTGATGAAATCCTTTTCGTTGAGCTTGATGCGCAGCCCGCCTTGCATGGTGGTGATCCAGATTTCGCCGGGCCTGGCCTCGAAGACGTAGGGGTACGCCAGGGACACGCCGGGCTTGCGGGCGATCACCACCGGATCGCTCCAGGTATGCCCTTCGTCGCTGGAGAAGGCGATGCTCAGCTCGCCGCGATGCCAGCTTGTCGGTACGGCGGAGAGGATTCGGTTCCCTCCTCTAAGCGGGTAGCTGGATTGGCCTTCGGGGTAGGGCCGGTTCCACAGCAGCATCAGCCTGCCGCTGCTGAGTCGGCTAAGCAACGCGGGGGCGCTGCTGGCGGGGATGCCGCTGGGGCCGTAGGGATGCCAGGTGCGCCCATCGTCGGTTGATTCCGCTTGCCAGAATTGCCCCCAGTTGGTGCGGATGAGCATGAGCAGTCTGCCGTCCTCGAGCTGCTCGATGGTGGGCTCCATGACGCCGCCGTGATGCCCGGCGCCGCCCAGGTCGATGACGTTGCTGGGCTGCCAGGTCCTGCCCTGGTCGTCCGAGCCGTAGGTCAGGACCGTGTGGCGTCCGGGCTGGTGCGCCATCTTCATGCTGGTGAACACGATGCGACCGCTTCGCGTTTCGAGGATATCGCGGATGGCCCCGGTCCAGTCGTCGTGCAGCTTCTGGGGGGTCTCCCACGTCTTGCCGTCATCGGTGCTGCGGATGACGTAGGTGGGCAACACCGCTCTCGGCGCATCGCCCAGCTCATCGCTCCACGTCCAGTGCCGCTGGGCCATATTCATGAACGCCACGATCACCACGCCCTCCTTCGTTTGAAGGATGGCGCGTTCGTTGCTGATCTTGAACGCTGATGGGTCCACAAACATGGGGTATGCCTGCCAGGTCTTGCCCTCATCGTTGCTGACGAGGCAGTTTGTGTTCTCCACGGTGAGGATCTCTCCGCTGCGCAGGCGGATGAAAGGGCCCATCTTAAGCCCAGGCATATCGATGACACGCCCGTCCAGCTCGATGCCGTTTGCGTTCATTGTCCTCTCCATGACCGATGCAGGCACAGGCGAAGTGGGCAGGTCCATCGACACGAGCTGCTGGGCGATCAGGTCGGCGACGATGCGGTGGCCCTTGGCGTTGGGGTGCATGCCGTCCAGCAGCAGGTCGTCGATCGACTGGCCCGCCGCCTGGCCGTAGGCGCGGAACGCGGCCTCGACATCGATCAGCGGCGTGTTCGTCCTCTGCGCCAGCTCCCGCACCGCCTGGGCGTAATCCTTGAGTAGAACGTTAAAGCCGTCCTCTTCATCCGGCTGGTATGGCGGCTGACCGTAGAGCCGCCTGAGCTTCGATGTCCAGCGCAGCGGGTTGGGCGTCATGAGCAGGACGACGACGTTGCGCTGCCGCAGCTCGTCGATGAAGTACGCCAAGTTGGCGGTGTAATCCGCCAGGGGCACGCGGGGTCCGGTAGCCGGCGGGTTTTTCCACACGTCCACCGCAGCGTCGTTGATGCCGAACTGGATGATCACCACGTTGGGCTTGCGGTCGAGCACGTCGCGCTGGAATCGGCGACGGGCGTCGGCGGTGGTGTTGCCGGGGACGCCAGCGTTGATCACCCGCACGTTCCGCTCACGCAAAGCGGCGTCATTTGCGAGCAGGTAGGGGTAGACCGGTAGCGTCTCATCGCCCATCATGCGCGGCGCGGTGGTGGAGTCGCCAAAGGCGATCACCGTCGTCGCCTGAACGGTCTGAGCGACGCAGGCTTGAGCGGCCAAGAGCAGCGCCAAACCCGCAACGGCCAGTTCGATATGTCCTTTGCTGCGGTGCCGGGTTGATGAGCGTCTTTCCACGATCCGCCTCCTATCGGGCTTGAGGGGAGTTCATCCAGCGCCTCCGATGCGGACAGCGTCAAGATATCAGGTAGACGCTGTGGAAACTAGAGTTTTTAGCCCGATACCGATTGGCCGGCTGGCGAAGCGGCTGGAAGCGGCGGCGACCAGGTCCGCCCGCTGTCGTGCGACT
>DASVCG010000132.1:0-2956 GCA_036381755.1 Phycisphaeraceae bacterium
GCCGGACATCATGACGCTGGCCAAGGGCGTCGGCGGCGGGTTGGCGGTGGGCGTGATGTGTGCGACGCCCCGCGTGGGCCAGTATTTCAACTGGCAGCGCTACGGCATGGCGGTGCACGCCACGACCCTGGGCGGCAACTGCCTGTCGATGGCGGTGGCGGCCCGCGTGATGGAGGTCATCCGCCGGGATGATCTGGCTCAACATGCTGCGCGACTGGGCGATGAAACAATAGAGCGGCTCCGCCGCTTCCAGGAACGCTGCCCGCTCATCAAGCAGGTGCGCGGCAAGGGGCTATTCGTGGGCGTCGAGCTGGATGCGAGCGCCCCCGGCGCCTGGTTCAAGAATGCCAATGAGGTCGTTGCCCGCTGCATGGAGCGGGGCGTGCTGATCAACGCGGCGCAGGGCACGGTGCTGCGGCTGGCGCCGGCACTGGTGATTCAAAGCGACCAACTTCACCAGGGCCTGCAGGTCGTCGAGGAGGTGATTCAAGGCCCATGAGGCGGCATGGGGCGACAGCATGGCTGGCCATCATGGCGACAGCGGCGGGCTTGCTGCTGAGCAGCGCCTGTCAGAGCGATTCTTCCAGCCGGGCTGACTCCGCCTTGCCGCCGCGCGATCCGACGCTGCCCAAGCTCAGCCAGATGCGGTCTCAGGTAACGCCCGTGCAGCCTCCGCCGGCGCCGCCCCAGGCCCAGCGGCGGCGCGCCACGATCCGCGCCAAGCGGCTGCTGGTCCCCCTCAACGCCCCCACCGACACCGCCTGGGCGATGACGGATGAAACGGTCCTGTCCACGCTGATGCGCGGCCTCTGGCACGCCAACGGGCTGCGGCTGGGAGTGATCCCCGCAAGCGATGTCCGCGCGTTCATGGAATCGCTGCCCCCCATCCTGGACATCGAGAACATTCAAATCATCAGCACGGATGATCCAGCCCCCCTGCTGGCGGCCCCGCCGCTGCGCCGCCCCGTCGTGGTCGATTTGACGGTCCCGCCTCGGTCGGTGCGCGAGGAGCGGATCGAAGGCGGAAGGGTCCAGATGCTGGTGCGATCGATGCGCGATCGGCGTGGCCAGCTCTACATCGAGCTGATCCCCCACCATTACAAGCCCGAGGTGTCGCTGCTGCCGCGCAGCCCATTGGAAAAGATGCTTGACGGCCGGGTGTTCCAGGAGTTGAGCGTTCAACTGCCCGTCATGCCGGGGCAGGTCATCGTGCTGGGGCTGTACCGCCCATGGCCCGCATCAGCCAGCCAGCCGCAGCACCAGCGGCCGCCTGCCTCCGAGGCTGAAGCGGAATCGCGGGAGGCTTCATCTGAATCGTCCGACCGGACTGCCTCATCGTCTGGCGGCTTCGTCTGGCCGGACCCCTCCCTGGCTCCATCGCTGCCTCCTCATCTAGGCCAGGCGTTATGGGCCAGCAGCCGAGCCGGCAGCGAGGTCCAGGCCCTTCTGATCATTGAGGCCAGCTCGCTGAACTTCATGACCGCAGCGGGTTCGATGAGCCCGCCGCCACAAGCGCCCCCCGATGCGATGGTCAGCCCGTGAGCGTTTTGCAACTCCAGCCGCGCCCCCGTTGGGGGCGGGCTATTGGAAACCCCCCAATCAACCCTCCCATCTCAAACCCTCAATCCCTAACTCCCAATCCCCAGCCCTAATTTCTCTTGTCTTTCTCTGTGTCTCTGCGCCTCTGTGGTTTATCTGCGCCTGCCGTCTGCCGCCTGCCCTCTGCCCCTTCCGGGGGCCGGGGGGCGGGGGCCGGGGGCCGGGGGCTGCCCTCTATTCCACGCCGCAGGAGACGTACTGGGCCTCATCGGGCTGGGCGGCGTCGATGGGTGCGCCGGGGCCGTCGTCGACATAGAAGCGGTCCAGCACGTCCTGCCAGTCGGCCAGGTGTTTGACCGCGATGAACGCCTGGCGGACCTGCTGGCCATCGGGGTGATGCCGCGAGAAGCGGATGCCGAACTTGCGCATCAGCAGCCCGGCGCGATCCTGGCCGTGCAGCGAGGCGCACAGGTCAAAGTGCTCCAGGAGCACCTGCCGCTGCTGGACGATGGTGGGCGAGCGGTTGGCGGCTTCGGGGTCGCCGGCGAGGATGGCGCGGGCCTGGGTGAAGATCCACGGGTTGCCGATGCAGCCGCGGGCGACGCTCACCAGCTTCACGCCGGTCTGCTGAATCATGCGGAAGATGTCCTGCGCGGTCCAGATATCGCCTGAGCCGCCAAGGATGAAGCCGGGCGTCTGGCCGTAGCGGGCGGTCAGTTGCCGGAGGAATTCCCAGTTGGACGGGCCCAGGTATTTTTGCTGGACCGTTCGGCCGTGGACGACCGCGCCGGCATAGCCCAGCTCGATGGCGGCTTCGAGGATGCGCTCGAACCGCGCCGCGGCCTGGGCGGAATCGTCGGTCCCCCGGCGGAGCTTGACCGTGCAGGGGCGGTCGTCCCCCACCGCCTGCTTCACCGCGTCGAGGATGGCGACGGCCTCCTCGGGCACGCTGAGCAGGTGACCGCCCCGGCTGCGCTTCCTGATCTTCTTGACCGGGCAGGCCAGGTTCACGTCGATCACGTCATAGCCCAGTTGGACCAGGATTTTCGCCGCCTGGGCGATCTCGTGCGGGTGCGAGCCCATAAGCTGGCCGGCGATGGGGTGGTCTTCCTCGTCAAGCTCAGCGGCTTTGAGCCCCCTGCCGCCGGCGATGAGGAACTGATCGAGCATCGCCTCGGTGACACAGTAAGGGCAGCCATGCCGGCGGGCGATGAGGCGCATCGCCGCGTCGGAATAGCCGGCCAGCCCGGCCTGAAAAAAGGGCGCATCCAGCGTCAGGGAGCCAAGTTGCATCATGGAACCCGCTGCGGGGCCGGTGGCCCGTGATTGCCAACGGCTGCTCTCCAATTTAGATTGACCGCCTCAGAACCGCCAACTCAGGGGGTGATCCGGCACATGCACGATCAGCCATCGGCAA
>DASVCG010000133.1:0-8933 GCA_036381755.1 Phycisphaeraceae bacterium
ATCAGGCGATTAACAATCTGCAAAGCACCCGCGGTCAGGCCCGGCAGGAGCGACTCCACCAGATTAAGCAGCCGGGCTTGCGTGCTGATGACCAATTCCCCATCGCCGTCACGGCAGGCGCGGATGATCTGGCGTGCCGCACGCGAAGCGCTGATCGACATCACCGGCAGGGCGTTGGCCAGGGCGAACCAGGCGAACTCCCGGTCGTGTCGCCCCTTGAAGGTGGCGTTGACATGCGACCCGGTGCGCATCAGGCCGGGGCAGACGGTGGTGACGCGGATGCCGTGACGCGCCAGCTCCGCCTGCACGCCGCGCGACAGGCCCACGAGGGCGAACTTGCTGGCGCAGTAGGGGATGGCGTGGGGCATCGCGACCAGCCCGCCGATGGAGGCGATGTTCACGATCCGCCCGCCCCCTTGCCGCTTCATCGCCGGCAGGGTTTCCTGAATCAGATAAAGCGGGCCCCAGAAGTGCACCGCCATCGCGTTCTCGAAATCGCTGGTCTGCATGTGCTCGAACGGGCCGAAGGAGATGACGCCCGCGTTGTTGATGAGCACGTCGATGCGGCCCCACCGCTCCAGCGTTCGCCGCACAGCCTCGCGCACCTGCTGGCGGTCGCGGATGTCGCAGGGGATGGCCAGGACGTGGGCTGCGCCGAGTTGGCGCAGCTTCTCCTGGGCTCGCTGAAGCTCGTCGGGGTCGCGCGCCAGGAGGGTCAGACGCGCGCCTTCCTGGGCCAGTTGCTTGGCCAGTTCCAGGCCCAGGCCGCGCGACCCGCCGGTGATGAGGACCGACCGACCCGCGAAGTCCATCCGCTGACGGTACCGCTGGATGAGCCACCCCGCAGCCCCCGCGAGCATCAGCACCGCTGCCAGCCGCTTGGCGTCCATGTCGCTTGCTCCTTTGGGTGCCATCCCTTCAGGGGATCGTAGGTCGTCGGCTGGGCACGGGCCTTGGCGCGGGGGGCAACAGCGGTAGAATGGTGGGCTCACCCCGGCGGCGTCCGGCCGCTGGGTTCATGCTGCGGGCTCGCTGGCATCCGTAGCGGCAATACCAGCCTTCGAGAGCCTCAAAAACCCCCAAGCCATCATCCGAAATACCGGACGGCTGCGCTTTTGGATTGGAGGCGCTGTCATGACCCGTGGTTTCCCCCTAGAGCCTCGGCAGGTTCCCCGTGTCGAAACCCGCTACCGCCGGATCGTCACACCCATCCCCGTGCCTGAATCGATCCCCGTGCTGGAGGAGCTGGCGCGGTACGAGCCGGTGTCGATGGGCGGTCAGCCGCCGGTGGCGTGGGACCGCGCCGAGGGCATCAACGTCTATGACCGCTGGGGCAACATGTGGCTGGACTGGAGCAGCGGCGTGCTGGTGGCCAACGCCGGGCACAGCCACCCAGCGGTGAAGCAGGCCGCGGTCGATCAGCTCCAGCACGGGCTGATGCACAACTACTGCTTCCCGTCGGAAGCTCGCCTGGCGCTGGTGCGCGAGCTGGCCGCGGTGGCGCCCCAGGGCCTTAAAAAAGTCTTCCTCCTGACCACCGGCTCGGAAACCACCGAGTGCGCCATCAAGCTCATGCGCACGCACGGGCAGCGCGTCGGCGGGCGAAAGAAAATCGGCATCGTCACCTTCGTCAACGCCTTCCACGGCAGGACGATGGGCGCGCAGATGGCCGGCGGCTCCCCGGCGCTCAAGGAGTGGATCGTCAACCTCGACCCGGCCATGATCCAGGTTCCCTTCCCCGACGGCTTCCGCCAAACCGACACGCGCTTCGAGGTCTTCCTCGACGCGATCAAGCAGCGCGGCCTGGGGCCGCAGGACATCGCCGGCGTGATGCTGGAAACCTACCAGGGCGGCAGCGCCGCCTTCGCGCCGGTGGAATACATTCAGCAGCTACGCCGATGGTGCGACGAGCATCAAGTCGTGCTCACGTTCGACGAGGTCCAGGCGGGCTTCGGACGCACAGGCAAGTTCTGGGGGTTTGAGCATTACGGCGTAACGCCCGATCTGATCTGCTGCGGCAAGGGGATTTCCAGCGGGCTGCCGCTCTCCGCGGTGATCGGTCGGCCGGAACTCCTGGATCAATACCCGCCCGGCTCGATGACCAGCACGCACACGGGCAACCCCGTCTGCGCCGCGGCAGCGCTGGCGAGCCTGCGCGCCATCCTCAAGGAAAATCTCGTCGAAAACGCCCAGCGGATGGGCCGGATCCTGGAGCAGGAGCTAAGCCGCATCAAGGATCGCTTCAGCGGGCCCATCGGCGCCGCAGACGCCCGCGGGCTCGTGGCGACGCTCCAGATCGTCAAACCCGGCACGACCGAGCCCGACAAAGCCCTGGCCACGCAGATCGTCCGCGGGTGTGTCGAAATGGGCCTGCTGATGTTCGCGCCCGTGGGCGTGGGCGGAGGCACCGTCAAGATCTCCCCACCCCTGTCGGTCAATGAGGAAGCCCTGCGCGAAGGCATCAGCGTGCTCGAAAGCGCCATCGAGCAGGCGCTGACCCAGCAGCAGACCGCGGAGGCCGCGACGTGATGAGCTTGGACGTGATTCTCATCGGCGGCGGGATGATCGTCCACGATCAGATCCTGCCTTCGCTTTACCACCTTCAGCGGCTGGGCGCGGTCGGCAAGATCGACGTGGTCGCCACCAGCTCAGCACGCATCCGCGACCTGATCAACCCGCGGTTCGAGCGCGCCTTCCCGGGCCAGCGCTTCACAGCGCACCCCCCAGCCACGGAGGACCCCGGCAAGCGGTTCCCCGACCTGTATCAGCAGGTGGTGTCGCGCGCTAAGCCTCGGCAACTGGTGATCATCGCCACGCCGGACCAGCTTCACTACCCGATGCTGCGCTTCGTGCTGGAGCACGATCAGCACGTCGTGTGCGTCAAGCCGCTGGTGCAGACGGTGGCGCACGCGATGGAGATCGAGAAGCTGGCCCGCAGCCGGGGGCTGTTCGTGGGGGTGGAGTACCACAAGCGGTTCGACCGCAGGGCGCTGGAGGCGCGCGAGCAGTACCGCCAGGGACGCTTCGGCCAGTTCCGCGCCGGCGAGGCCAAGCTCATCGAGCCGTACTACTACCGCCACTCCAATTTTCAGAACTGGTTCACCACGGAGAACACCGACCCGTTCACCTACGTGGGCTGCCACTACGTGGACCAGGTCTACTTCATCACGGGCCTGCGGCCGACCGAGGTGGCGGTGCGCGGCGTGGAGGGGAAGTTCCCCAACGGCAACGTGGGCTACCTGTGGGCCAGCGGGCAGGTCGTTTTCGAGAACGGCGCGATCCTGCACGTGCTCACCGGGTTAGGCTATCCCGACCGCGGCGCAGGCACCAACGACCAGGGCATCTGCATGTTCTGCGAAGGGCCCGATTGCGGAGCCCTCATCAGGCATGATGACCAGTTCCGCGGCGTCAGCCACGGCTACATCGACGACAACAGCGGCGCGCACTTCCGCTTCGTCAACCCCGATTATTTCCGCCTGGTGCCCTGGGGCGGCGAGGGCCTCAAGCCCGTGGGCTACGGCTACGACTCCGTTGAGGCCAACGTCCAGGCCGCGGTGCGGATCGAGCAGGCCACGCGCGACCTTGCGCCCGACGAAGCGCTGGCCAAGCGGCAGGCCATGCTCGCCCAGATCGACCAGCAGGGCCTGATCGCCACGCCCGCCAACAGCATGATCAACGAGCTGACGACCGAGGCCGCCCGGCTGTCGATCCAGCAGGACGGCGAGCCCATGCGAATCGAGTACGAACCTTCCCCCCGCGTACACCCACGCTGCGGGGAGAGAGGGTAAGGTGAGCAGGGGCGCATAAACAAAGCCCGCTCTCCCATCTGTGAAGGCGCTCCTGGAATAAGCGGGTCTGCATCAAAGAGCAGAGGTACATTTATACGCCCTCTCCCCCGTAAGCGGGGGAGCCCCCGGAACCCCCCGGAACCCCCCGGAACAAGGTAGGGTGAGGGGGCTGAAGCTAGAGTCGAGAGGCTGAGAATCCCCTCATTTCGCTAGCCCGCCCCCAACGGGAGCGCGGCTGAAGCCTGTCTTAACAGCCGACAAAAATATTGGGACGTCAGGCGTGATTCAGGCGTCCCACTGGCCGGAGGCGTTCGAATCCGCATCGGGCTCGTCGGAGTGGGATTGCTCGCTGAGCATCTTGCGGAGGTAGCGGTTCTCCCGGCGAGTGGCCTCCAGGTCGAAGACCAGGTACTTGATCGAGAGCCGCAGGTAGTCCAAGCTCTCCTGCAGATCGCTGACGGTCTTCTTGATCTTCTCGTGGCGCTGCTGGGTCTGCGCCGCCAGTTGGGCCAACTGGTCGCGCTGGGCCTTGGGAAGGGTGGAAATTTCGCCCATCAGTTCCGCCAGCTTGGCCTGGAAGGCTTGCTCGTCCATGGAATGGTTCTCCCTGCTCCCTCACGTTGGATGGGAACGCGGGTTATATCACAAGCAGCCTGCCAAAGCCGATGACGTCGCCTGATTTTGTCGCGTCATCCATAAGGCGAGTCCTGGCAAAGACTTGTCTTACGCCTTATCCGGGGTTGGTCTCGTGCGGAACAAGAGGAATGAGAAGGCATGTTGCCACTGATCAACATCATCCGCGCGGCTTTGAGGCGCTGCGGGGCGATAGATGTTGTGCTGGCATGGAGTTAGGTAGGTGTTGCGTTGAAGCAACGGAGATAGCCAGCGATGTGGCCCTGGAAGCGTCCTGGTTTGGCTGTCAGCAGCCCCAATGCGGGCAAAAAAAGAACCTGCGGCGTGGTGTCCGCAGGTTCCGTTGAGCTTTGAGGATCAACCCTGCCGGTTCGTCAGCAGGGGGGGCCAGCAGCCTCGCTCATCCGGCTCAGGCGTTGCCTTCCAGGATCTGCCGAGCGATGTTCTCGGGCACGGGCCGGTAGGTCAGCGGCTCCATGGAGTAGCTGGCACGGCCCTGGGTCATGCCACGAAGCTGCGTGGCGTAGCCGAACATCTCCGAGAGCGGGCACTCCGCGGTGATGACGCGGGTGTTGGCACGCTGATCCTGGTCGACGATCATGCCGCGTCGGCGGTTGAGGTCGCCGGTGACCGTGCCCAGGAACTCCTCGGGCGTGGTGACGATGACCTTCATGATCGGCTCCAGGAGCTGGAGGCCGGCCTTGCGCGTCGCCTCCTTGAAGGCCAGCATGCCGGCCTGCTCGAAGGCGATCTGCGACGAGTCCACCTCGTGGTACGAGCCGTCGATCAGGGTGACCTTCACGCCGACCATCGGGTAGCCCGCCAGCACGCCGCCCTGGGCGGTCTCGCGGCAGCCATACTCGACGCTGGGGATGTACTCCTTGGGGATCGCCCCGCCGACGATCTTGTTCTCGAACGCCACGCCGTCCTCGTACTTGAGCTCCTGCTCCTTGGCCTCTTCGGGGGTGATGGGCTCGACGGTGATGACCGCGTCGCCGAACTGCCCCCGCCCGCCGGTCTGCTTCTTGTGCGTGCCGCGGGCCTCGGCCTTGCCCACGATCGTCTCGCGGTAGGCCACGCGCGGCTTGCCGACGGTGACGTTGATCTTCAGGTCGCGCACCAGCTTGGTGCGGATGATGTCCAGGTGCAGCTCGCCCATGCCGGCGATGATGGTCTGGCCGGTCTCCTCGTCGTAGTGGCTGCGGAAGCTGGGGTCCTCCCGGCGGATGGTCGCCAGGGCGTTGGAGAGCTTCTCCTTGTCCGCCTGCGAGCCGGGCTCGATGCTCATGGAGATGACCGGCTCGGGGAACTCCATGCGCTCCAGGACGATGGGGTTGTCCGGGTCGCACAGCGTGTCGCCGGTGACCGAATTCTTCAGGCCCACCAGGGCGACGATCTCGCCGGCCTCAGCCTTGTCGCGCGGGCGGCGCTCCTTGGCGTGCATCTCGAAGATGCGGCTGACGATCTCTCGCTTGCCGTTGTTGGAGTTGAGCACCCGCGTGCCCTTCTCCAGCGTGCCGGAGTAGATGCGGGTGTAGGTCAGGTCGCCGTGCGCGTCCGAGACGACCTTGAACACCAGCGCCGAGAAGGGGGCCTGGGCGTCGTGGGGCCGGGTGAGCTTCTTGTCCTTGTCGTCGACGTCGGTGCCCTGGACCTCGGGGACCTCGGTCGGGTCGGGCAGGTAGTCGATCACGCCGTCCAGCAGCCGCTGCACGCCGATGTACTTGAGCGCCGAGCCGCAGAAGACGGGGAAAATCTTGCGGGCGATGGTGCCCTTGCGCAGGGCGGCGCGGATCTCCTCGGGGGAGATCTCCTCCTCCATGATGAACTTCTCGGTCAGGGCGTCGTCGAGCTCAGCGGCCTTCTCCACCAGCTCGTGCCGCCACTGCTTGGCCTGCTCGGTCATGGACGCGGGGATGTCGCGTTCCTCGACCTTGGCGCCCAGCTCCTCGGTGGAGAAGTAGTAGGCCCGCATGCTCAGCAGGTCGATGATGCCCTCGAACTCCCCGCCGGCGCCGATGGGAAGCTGCACCGCCACGGCGTTGGCGCCCAGCCGGTCGCGGATGGTGTTGAAGCTGAAGACGAAGTCCGCGCCCAGCTTGTCCATCTTGTTGACGAAGCAGATGCGGGGAACCTTGTACCGGTCGGCCTGACGCCACACCGTCTCGGACTGGGCCTCCACGCCCTCCTTGCCGTCGAACACGACCACCGCGCCGTCGAGCACGCGCATGGACCGCTCAACCTCGATGGTGAAGTCCACGTGGCCGGGGGTGTCGATCAGGTTCAGGACGTAGTCGACCCCGTTGCGCTGCCAGGGGCAGGTGGTGGCGGCGGACTGGATGGTGATGCCGCGCTCCTGCTCGTCCTGGAGGAAGTCCATGGTGGCGGTACCCTCGTGGGTCTCGCCCATCTTGTAGGTCTTGCCGGTGTAGTAGAGCACGCGCTCGGTGACGGTGGTCTTGCCGGCGTCGATGTGGGCGCAGATGCCGAAGTTGCGCGTCCGCTCCAGGCGGGTCAGCTTCTCTTGACGGGTGGTGGTGCTGGCCATGCTCATGATCGATCCCTCAAGGCAGGCAGGTCGCTGCGCTGCTTTGACAAAAACGTGGTTCCCAGGTCCGGTGATAAGGGTCCATCCTGACGGGGCCGGCCGCCTGCGCTAGCCCCATCATCGGATGACGCCGTCGGGGAGCTTAGGCTGCCGGTGCGGGGCCGGCGGTGGATACCACCCCGCATCACCCCTTCCCGCGGCAGGGCAAGACCCTCAAGAATAGCAACGGAGCACGCCCGGTCAAGGTCACCTTAAAACCGGGCCCCCTCCGAACCCGCATCGGCGCAAGCCGCGAAGCGGGTCCGATAAGGTGGATTTGGATAACCCAAACGTAGATTCCCGCCCCCGTGCCGATTACTAAATATACGTCCGGGGGGAAGGAGGGGTTCACAGTGGAAGCAATCAGGAGGCATCGGCAGTGGGCCGGGGTCTTCCTATTGGCCCTGGCGGCCGTAGCGCCGCTGGCGATCCGCAGCCAGGGAGCCCTGGCCATCGAAATGCACGAGATCTTCGTGGCCCGCACTGCCGAGGAGATGCTCGAGCAGGGCAACTGGCTGGTTCCCCTCTATAACGGCAACCCCCGTCTAACCAAGCCCCCGCTGAACTACTGGCTCGTCATGGCGGTGGACCGCCTGGGGAACCGCGACGGCCGTATCAGCTCCGCGGAGGCGAGGCTGCCCAACCAGGTCGCTTCGGTGATCTGGGTGGGGCTGACCGCCCTGTTGGGCGCCGCGGTGGCGGGCCGGTCCATCGGCCTGCTCGCCGGGCTGATGCTGGCGGGCATGGCCGGGTACATGGGCTATGGCAGCAACGCCCGCCCGGACATGCTCTATGCCGTGCTCAACACCGGCGGCTTGCTGGGCTTTGTCCTGGCCTATCGCTGGCACCAGCAGCAGGCCCCCCGGCATCGCACCGCCATGGCCAAGTGGGCCGCCTGGATCAGCCTCACCCTCGCCTCGCTGACCAAGGGGCCTTATCTGCCCCTCCTGATCGCAGCCACCTTCATCGTCTGGCTGGCGGCGCGGGGGCAGCGCCGGGCGATCGGCCCGGTGGTGGGGCCGCTCTTGGGCGTGCCCGTGCTGCTGGCGGGCTTTCTGTGGTGGTATCTGCTGATCTTCCAGCGAACCCCGCACCTGCTGGAGGTCCTCCAGACCGAGGTGAATCAGCGGATTCAGCAACGCCATAAGTCCTGGTTGGATTGGATCAAGCCCTACTACCTGCCCGCCACCGCCCAGATGGTCATGCCCTGGCTGCTCTTCTTCGGCCTGGCGATCCTGGCGCCCCTGTCCAGGCGGTTCCGGGCCAACCCCCTGGCCATGCTGGTCTGGTGGGCGTGCCTGGTGAGCGTGCTGGCGTTTCAGGTGCTCTGGGAGCGGTACCGGCACTACACCCTGCCGGTGCTGGGCCCCCTGGCGGTGCTGATGGCGATGCAGGCGGTGGCCATGGGGCGCTGGCTGATCGAACGCGACCGGGCGTGGCTGTGGCGGCTGGTGGTGGCGGGGCACCTGGCAGGGTTCGTCGTGCTCCTGGCGGGGGTCCGCTGGCTGGTGCCCGACGAGGTGGCCCCCCCGGCACAGGCCGTCGTGGCCCTGGGCATCGGCTCGCTGGCGGCGATCATCGCTCTGGAGGCCTTCCGGTCAGCACGGGGCGACCGCGTGGAGCTGCCCCTGGCGGTCACCGCGGTGGCCTCGGTGGCCCTGTGCGCCCTGTTGGGCTTCAACGCCTCCATCTGGAACCCTCAGCGGATCCGCCAGCGCGACGCGGCCTACGCCGTCGGCGACTTCATCGAAACCGCCACCAAGCCGGTGGTGTCCTGGCAGTACGGCGCTCACTACGTCCGCTACTACCTCCATCGCAACATCCTCACCGTGCACGACCCGGCCAAGCTGGCCGCCCTGGCCGCCCAGCACGCGGGCCTCTACGTCCTGACCGAAGCCCGCAAGCCCATCCCTCCCACCCTGCCC
>DASVCG010000134.1:0-3501 GCA_036381755.1 Phycisphaeraceae bacterium
GGCCAACTCCATCATCAAGAACTACCCCGACGTCAAGGTGATCGTGCTGCTCATCGACGAGCGGCCCGAGGAGGTCACCGACTTCCGCAACAACACCCCGCCGGACGTCGAGGTCGTCGCCAGCACCTTCGATGAGCAGTCTTCCCGCCACGTGCAGGTGTGCGAGATGGTAATCGAGAAGGCCCGCCGAATGGTCGAGTTCGGCGAGCACGTGGTGATCCTGATGGACTCGATCACCCGCATGGCCCGCGCGTACAACGCGGAGATGCCCCACTCGGGCAAGATCCTCACCGGCGGGCTGGATTCCAACGCCCTCCAGCGGCCCAAGAAGTTCTTCGGCTCGGCCCGTGCGATCGAGAACGGCGGCTCGCTGACCATCGTCGCCACCGCCCTGGTCGACACCGGCTCCAAGATGGATGACATCATCTTCGAGGAGTTCAAGGGCACGGGCAACAGCGAGCTGCACCTGGATCGGCGGCTGGTCGAGAAGCGCGTCTACCCCGCCATCGACATCGCCGCCAGCGGCACCCGACGCGAGGAGCTCCTGCTGGACCCCAAGGAGTTGGAGCTGGTCTACCGCCTGCGCAAGGTCCTGGCGGACATGAACGTGGTCGAGGCCATGGAGCTGCTCAAGAGCCGGCTCAAGAAGGTCAAGACCAACGCCGAGTTCCTCATGACCATGAGCCTGGACTGACGGTGGGCCGACCGGCCCCCGCGCCCGTGGCCCAGACCGCGGGCGTCCCCGCCGGTCGGCACGCCCGCCGACCGCGCCGGCACGGGCTTTTCAAGGTCCGTCGCCGGCCGGTTTTGGCCCAGACGTACGTCGACCGCGGCCCGCGCGGGGCGCGTCGGCAGGGGGATGGCCCGCTGCGGGCTGGATTGCCCCCCAGGCAGGAGCTGTTACAATAATCCGTTCCCTCCCATACCTTTGGCGAAACCCGAGTGAGGCTTGGCGATGATCGAGGCCCTCAAAGACGACAAGGTGATCAACCAGTTGGGCGGGCGGTTCAAGTTCACCGCCCTGGTCCAGCAGCGCGTGCGCGAGCTGATGGAAGGGGCGCGCCCGCTGGTGGAGCGCAACGGCCGCAGTGATTTTGAGGTGGCGGTGCAGGAGATCGTCGAGGGCAAGATCACGCTGGAGCTGCCCGAGGAAAACGCCTCGGAAACCCAGGACGAGTGATCCACCGCGATGGCCCGTGCCGGTGACGCTCCCGACGCCCGCGCCCCCCAGGCCGGGCCGACGCTCCAGGGCCGTAAGATCCTTGTGGCCTTGGGCGGGGGGATCGCCTGCTACAAGACCGCGACCCTGGTGAGCCGGCTGGTCCAGCACGGCGCGGATGTGCGCGTGCTGATGACCCAGGCGGCCACGCGGTTCATCACCCCCTTGACGCTCCAGTCCCTCTCGGGCCACCCGGTCCTGACCACCCCGTGGGAATCGGACGACCGGCCCGACGCTCAGCACGTGGGCTTGGCGCGCTGGTGCGATCTGATGATCCTGGCCCCGGCGACGGCGGACCTCATCGCCCGCATCGCGCATGGCCTGTGTGATGATGTGGTCAGCCTCACCGCCTGCGCCTTGCCCCGCTCCACGCCCGTGCTGCTGGCTCCGGCCATGAATGAGCAGATGTGGGAGAACCCGCTGACCCAGCGGAACCTCCAGACTCTGCGCGAGGTGCTGGGGTATCAGACGGTGGGGCCGGAGTCGGGCTGGCAGGCCTGCCGCACGTCGGGCGCCGGACGGATGAGCGAGCCGGACGCGATCCTGGCCGCGGCCCAGCGGATGCTGGCGGAGAAAGTGGCCCAGCCCGCGGGCGATGGGGGAGCCTGAGGGCCCGTTTAGCCGCGGCTCGCTGCGTCCGCCCAGGTTATACGCTCAAGAATGCTCGGCCGGTCTACCGATGCAAGCCGAGCCATGACCCAAGCAGCCCTCTTCCCCGTCATCGTGATGCGTGAGCCGCCCCGGCCTGCCGCAGCGGTATTCCCCGCGCGGAAGCCACAGCCGGAGCAAGCGCCGCTGGACGCCCCATCAGCAGCCTCGCCGGGTGACGATGCTCGGCTGAGCAAGCACCAGATGATCGAGGCGATTCGGCAGCGCAACCGCTCCGCCTCGGCCGAGTTCCTGGTGCGGTTCGACGAGCGGACGCTGGAGATGTATCTGCAGCGGCTGACGCGGGTGCTGGGCCATCGAGGACGCCAAAGCGTCTGGGTGCGGCCCGATGTCAGCCCCGCCATCGTGACGCGCGCCTCTGCCTAGCCGCGAGGTTGAGCCCGTTTGCCGCCTCGGCTTCTGCGTGGGCGGTCGGCCCGGCTCGGCGCAAGCCGCGTGTGGGGGTCGCCCCTGGTCCCAAGGAGACAGGGGCGGCAGCCGGACGGCCTGGCCACTCAGA
This sequence comes from Phycisphaeraceae bacterium, assembly GCA_036381755.1. Taxonomy (GTDB): domain Bacteria; phylum Planctomycetota; class Phycisphaerae; order Phycisphaerales; family Phycisphaeraceae; genus DASVCG01. The sequence continues at coordinate 2,388 of DASVCG010000134.1, forward strand.
GCCACGCGGAAACGACCCGTTGACGAGCAACCCCGCTCAGCGACGGGTTTTTTCTTGTCCGGATTTTTTGCCCGGAGGCGGGTTGGCGAACGGGGCTTGGCGTTCCAATGGTTAAGCGCCTGGCGCACTTGTGATCGCCGCTGCCAGCGACTAAATTCGAGGATTCTTTCCGCCCCTTGCCGGAGTGGTCGATCGTGCCATCCCAAACTGTCAATCAGGACGCCATCCAGAAGGCCGCTGCCCTCGTTGAGGCCCACCAGTACATCCGCCGATTCGAGGGCAAGACGGTGGTCGTGAAGGTCGGCGGCTCGATCATGGACGAGCCGCAGACGCTGGCCAGCCTCATCCAGGACGTGTGCTTCATGGATGCGGTGGGCATGCGGCCGATCATCGTGCACGGCGGGGGCAAGAGCATCACCGAGGCAATGAAAAAGGCCGGCCTGGAGGCCCAGTTCGTCCAGGGCCGCCGATATACCGACGAGCGCACGCTGGCCATCGCGGAGCACGTCCTGGTCCGGGAGATCAACGACGGCATCGTCGATCAGATCCGCAAGCTCGAGCACCAGGCGATGGGGCTGCACAGCCTGGCCAGTTGCGTCATCTTCGCCAAGCGGCTGTTCCTGACGGGCGAAGAAGGCCGGCGGATCGACATCGGCCTGGTCGGCGAGGTGGATTGGGTCAACGCCGACCTGCTCAAGGTGCTGCTGGAGGCCCAGTACATCCCGGTCATCGCGCCGATCGCACGCGACCCGGCGGGGGGCAAGCTCAACGTCAACGCTGACAGCGTCGCCGGCCACGTCGCCGCTGCGGTCAAGGCCGAAAAGCTCGTTCTGGTCTCCGACACCCACGGCGTGCGCACCTCCGAGGACGTGAACGACCTGGTCAGCCACCTGACCAAGCCCCAGATCGAGGATCTGATCCAGCGGGGCGTCATCACCGCGGGCATGCTGCCCAAGGTCGAGGCCAGCCTGACCGCGCTGGAGGCCGGCGTGAGCAAGTGTCACATCATCGACGGCCGCATCCCCCATTCGCTGCTGCTGGAGGTCTACACCGACCAGGGCATCGGCACGGAGATCGTGCTTTAAAAAGCGGTGGTTTTGGTGGGCGCGGCGTT
>DASVCG010000135.1:0-6907 GCA_036381755.1 Phycisphaeraceae bacterium
CTCGCGGCCCTTTTGCACGATGAAGGCCTCGCGATCCTTGGCCTGGGCCAGATCCGCCTCGCTGACGACGACGGCGAAGCGGTCCTTGATCCACCCCGCCAGGCCGCTCAGGTCGTCGCCGTACTGGCGCAGCTTCTCCTGGACCTGCGCCTGGAGCTTGCCGTCGCGCAGCCAGCCCTGGGCGGCTTCGATCAGCGCCTGCTGGATCTGCTGGCCGTTCATGCCCAGGACGGTCTCGGGCCGCCAGGCCAGTTGGTAGCGTTGGTTGGCCCAGGTGACCAGTTGGTTGACAGCCCAGGCCTGGTCCTGCTGCGCCGCCTGGAAGACCAGCTCGAGGATGAACTGGACGGGGTAGGTGATCTCGCGCTGCTGATAGGCCTGGCGCGCCTGCTCGAGGATCTGCTGCTGGGCCTGCTCGGGCTCGAGCTTGCTGAGCTGTTGCGGGTCCAGCTCGATGCCGAACTTGGCCTGCGCCCAGTGGGCCAGCTCGCGTCCGCCGTAGTGCGGGTCGAGGAACTTGCCCAGGTCGGTCAGGTCCTTGCGATTCAGTTGCTCCAGGGCGGCTTCGGTGAGCTGCTCCTGGACCTCGGTGGGGTTCATCTCGCGCAGGCGGTTGACCTTGAGGTCCACGCCGAAGCGGCTCATCGCCCACTGCGCCAGGCCGCGCAGATCCCATTCGTCGGGCGGGATGTCGTTGGACATGTACTCGCCCAGGGTCAGCTCGACGGTCTGCCTCACCTCGTGGCGAGCTTCAGCACGGATCGTGTCCTGGAGGGATTCCAGGTCGTCCAGGCGGAGCTTGCCCGGCTCGACGCTCACGTCCAGGTGCTGACGGCACCACTCAGCGACCTGCGTCTTGGCGTAGTCCGCGTCCAGGTAGGTGGCCACCGCGTCCTGGACCGAGTCCTCGATGTAGTCGAAGATCAGCTCGCTGACGCCGCGGCCCTCGAGCACCTCCTGGCGGATGCCGTAGAAGGCATTGCGCTGGTACTCCATGACCTCGTCGTACTCGAGCAGGTTCTTGCGGATCTCGTAGTTGCGCTCCTCGACCTTGCGCTGGGCGCGCTCGACGGAGCGGGTGACCCAGCGGTGCTCGATGGCGTCGCCCTCCTTCATGCCCAGCTTGGACAGCGCGGTGAGCGTGGCCTTGCCGGCGAAGAGCTTCATCAGGTCGTCGTCGAGCGAGATGAAGAAGCGGGAGGAGCCATGGTCGCCTTGCCTGCCGGCGCGGCCGCGGAGCTGGTTGTCGATCCGCCGCGCTTCGTGCCGCTCGGTGCCCACGATGTGCAGCCCGCCCATCTCCTCCACGTGCGTCCACACCGCCAGGCGGTGGCGCGAGTAGTCCGGCAGCTTGTCCAACTGGGCTATGCACTGCTCCAGCGTCATCTGCTGGGCCTTCTCGTGCGACACCCACGCGTCCTTCTCCACCCAGTGGCGCAGGAGGCGCAGCTTCAGCTCCTCGTCGCCAAGCTGCTCAGCGTCGCGCGGCTTAAGGCCCAGCTCCTGCTGCGCCTGGTGGCGGTAGGCCAGGCGGAGGATCTCCTCATCGCTCATCCGCGGGCTGGCCTCGCGCGGCAGGAGGTTGCGCAACTGCCAGTGGCGGACCAGCGCCTCGCGGCTGATGGGGCGGAGCTTGATGTCCGTGCCGCGCCCAGCCATGTTGGTGGCGATCATCACCGAGCCCAATTCGCCCGCGTGCTCGACGATGTGCGCCTCGCGCTCGTGCTGCTTGGCGTTGAGCACCTCGTGCGGGATGCCGTGCTTGCGCGTGAGCATCTGCGAGAGCATCTCGCTTTTCTCGACGCTGGTGGTGCCCACCAGCACCGGCCGGCCGATGTCGTGCATCCGCTTGATCTCGTCGAGGATCGCCTCCCACTTGTCCTTCTGCGAGAGGAAGATCAGGTCGTCGCGGTCGATGCGGATCACCGGCAAATTGGTGGGGATGCACACCACGTCCAGGCCGTAGATCTCGTTGCACTCGGTGGCCTCGGTGATCGCCGTGCCGGTCATGCCCGCCAGACGCTTGTAGAGCTTGAAGAAGTTCTGGATGGTGACGGTGGCCAGCGTCTGGGTTTCCTGCTTGATCTTGACGCCTTCCTTGGCCTCGACCGCCTGGTGGAGCCCGTCGGACCACTGCCTGCCGATCATGAGCCGCCCGGTGAACTCATCGACGATGACCACCTCGCCGTTGTTGACCACGTAGTCCTTGTCGCGCTGGTACACCACGTGCGCGCGCAGGGCGTTCTCCAGGAGGTGCGGGAAGTCCATGTTCGCGCCGACGTAGAACGAGCCGATGCCCGCCTGCTTCTGCGCCTCGGCCACGCCCTCGTGCGTCAGGTGCGCCGCCTTTTTCTCCAGCTCCACCTCGTAGTAGCGCGTGTGCTGATCGCGCTGCTCCTCCAGTTGGGGCAACTGCTCCTTGAGGCGGCTCATCTCCTCGCGCAGAGCGGGGATTTTGCTCTTGTCGCGGGCGTTGCGGATATCGCCCTCCAGGCCCTTGATGCGGCGGAGGGTCTGCTCGACCTTTTCGTTGGCCGCGTCCCACTCGCGCTGCTTCTGGATGAGGTGGCGGGCGATGGCGTCGGCCATGCCGTAGCGCGGGGCGTCCTCGTGCGCGGGGCCGGAGATGATCAGCGGCGTGCGCGCCTCGTCGATGAGGATCGAGTCCACCTCGTCGATGATGCAGAAGTCCCGCCGCTTCTGCACCTGCTCCGCAGCGGAGAGCTTCATGTTGTCGCGCAGGTAGTCGAAGCCGAACTCGCTGTTGGTCCCGTAGACCACGTTGCAGCGGTAGGCCTCCATCTTCTGGGGCAGCGGCTGCATGTGGTAAGGGTGGATCGCCCCCACCGTCAGCCCCAGGTGGTAGTAGAAGGGGAACACCCAGTCGCGGTCGCGCTGCACCAGGTAATCGTTGACGGTCACGACGTGGCACTGGAGGCCCTCGATGCAGGCGACGTAGCAGGCCAGCGGGGCGACGATGGTCTTGCCCTCGCCGGTCTTCATCTCAGCGATCTTGCCCTCGCCCAGCACCATCCCGCCGATGAGCTGCACATCAAAGGGCCTGGCGCGGAACGGCGGGCGGCTGTGCGGGTAAAGCTGCCGCACCGCCTCATAAAGCTCCAGGGGGATCTCCACCTGCATCCACCCCGGCGCAGGCTCGCCGCCCGGCACGGGCTGAGGCTCCAACTGCTGAGCCTGGGCCTTGACCTGCTCGTACAGCCCCTGGACCTCAGCGGGGAGCTGCGCGGGGTCGAACTCCTGCTCGTAGGCGGGGTTGAAGATGTTGCGGATGCCCACCGCCCGGTCCATCGCCTCGCGGGCCACCGCCATGATCTCAGGCAGCATGGCGCTGATGCGCTGGCCCTGCTCGCACCGCTGGCGGAACTGGGCGGTCTTCTCGCGGAGCTGCGCGTCGGTGAGCCGGCGCACCTGCTCCTCCAGGGCGTTGACCTGCTGAACGCGGCGCATGTACGCCTTGACGAGCCGATCGTTGCGCGAGCCGAAGACCTTGGTAAACGTTTTGCTGACCAGACTGACGACCATGGACAAAGTCCTTGTGGAACTTGAGTTGAAGGATGAGCGGCGTAGCGATGCCGCTGCCTAGGGGCTGCACAAGCCCGCCCAGCCCGCGCATGGGGCGCGTGAATCTAACCTAAAAGGGCAAAAGGGCTTAAATCTGGGCCGGGCGCTTCCAAAGTGGGCGCGGGAGGCCGCTGCGTGCCGGCGTCGGGAGCGAAAGGCCGGCGTCAGGCCGCCCCAGGCGGGGGCAGATTCAGCAGGTGCGGCAGGGCCTGGGCAAGCGAACTGACCAGGGGGGCGCAAGTCCGGAGCCAGGCCGATGCGATCACGGGCGCCGGGCTGGCGATGGCCGTCCGGGCCGGCAGCGCCGCGGGCATGGGCAGATGCCCCCCGCGAAGCTGACGGGCGGTCTGGCTCAGGCACGACAGCAGCGAGGCCAGCGCCGGCCGATCGCCGCCGATCAGCGTCGACCGCTCCGGCCGGGAGGGCTCTGCAAGAAAGCCGCCCCCCAGCCCGCCATCCGCTGCGGCGCTGAGGCAAACCGCCACCGACAGCGCCACCAGCGGCGCTGCTCCCAGGGGTGGAAAAGGTCGACCCGGTTTCACAACATCAATTATCGTCGTGAAATACCCCTCAGGCAAGGAGCCGCTCCACGTCTGACGCCCCCAGGCCCCCCGGACCCCGTGGAATTCAACATCCCTGCCGTTTGACGCTATCATCTGCGCTCTACCCCCGGCCCCGCCCCCGGAATCGGGCCCCGGCCGCCGGAACTGGGCCGCTCCTGGCAAAACGAGTCGCTAAAACGAATCGCCTCGCCCCTGGAAACCCTCGGACATGAAGATTCACGAATACCAATCCCGCCAGTTGATGCAGAAGTTCGGCATCCCCGTGCCCGCAGGCGTGGTGGTCGAAAGCCCCGACGCTGCGGCCCAGGCCTTCACGCAACTCCAGCAGCAGGAAAAGGCTACGCTGGCGGTGGTCAAGGCGCAGGTGCACGCGGGGGGGCGCGGCAAGGGCGGGGGCGTCAAGCTCGTCCGCAGTGCCCAGGAGGCCCGCCAGGCGGCTCAGGCCATCCTCAGCAAGCCCCTGGTCACGCCGCAGACCGGCCCCGCGGGCGTGGAGGTCAAAAAGCTCCTGATCGCCGCTGGGGTGGACATCGCCAAAGAATACTACCTGGGCATCGCGGTGGACCGCCTGCGTGGCGTGCCGGTGATGATCGCCTCCGCCCAGGGCGGCGTCGATATCGAGGAAGTCGCCCGCACCCACCCCGAGGCCGTCCTGCGCCAGCCCCTCCACCCCACCAGCGGCCTGCTGCCCTTCCAGGCCCGTAACCTGGCCTATGGCCTGGGCTTCCAGGGCCAACTCGTCCGTCAGGCTACGCGGATCATGCACCAGTTGGCGGACCTGTTCCTCCAGACCGACGCCAGCCTCGCGGAGATCAACCCCCTGGTCCTGACCCCGCCCGGCGAGAAGCACCCCGAAGGCCTCCTGCTGGCCATCGACGCCAAGATCAACTTCGACGACAACGCCCTCTTCCGCCACGGCGACATCCAGGCCCTGGAAGACCCCAGCGAGGAAAACCCCTTCGAGCTTCAGGCCAAGAAATTCGGCCTCAGCTACATCAAGCTCGACGGCAACATCGGCTGCCTGGTCAACGGCGCGGGCCTGGCGATGGCGACCATGGACATCATCAAGCTCCACGGCGGCGAGCCGGCCAACTTCCTCGACGTGGGCGGCTCCGCCTCCGAAGAGGCCGTCACCGAGGCCTTCCGCCTCATCCTGGCTGACGAAAAAGTCCAGGGCGTGCTGGTCAACATCTTCGGCGGCATCATGAAGTGCGACGTGATCGCCCAGGCCATCATCAACGCCGCCAAGCAGGTGGGCTTCCGCGTCCCCCTCGTGGTGCGCCTGGAAGGCACCAACGTCGAACGCGCCCGCGAGCTGCTCGAATCGGCCCGGGACCAGATCCCCACCATGCAGATCGGCACCAACCTGACCGACGCGGCACGCAAGATCACCGCTGCGGTCAGCGTCGCCGCCACAGCGTGAGAGATAGAGAGTAGGAGGCAGCGGGCAGATGCCAGAGGGCAGGATTTAGGAAAATCGAGGAAAATCAGAGTCACCAATCGAGACGAGGGCTGCATCAAAAGCCCGCCCCCAACGGGGGCGCGGCTGGATCTGCATCAAGACCAAGATAGAGCTGCATCAAAAGGCGGGGGGATAGACATCCGAGATCAGAAAATCACCGGTCAGGCATCACTTGTCGCAAATCCCTCGAAGGAGCGTTCCATGTCTCTGCCTTGCCTGTTTGTGCTGGGTGACAGCATCTCGGTCCAGTACGGCCCGCACCTGGAGCGGATGCTCCAAGGCGTTTGCCGCTACACGCGCAAAACCGGCGAAGAGCAGGCCCGGAAAAATCTGGACGTCCCCCGCGGGGCCAACGGCGGCGATTCCCGCATGTGCCTGACCTTCCTGCGCAGCCTGGAGCGGCTCGACGCTGACGTGATGCTGCTCAACTGCGGCCTGCATGACATCAAGTCCCCGCCGAACGGCGGCCCGCTCCAGGTGCCCATGGACGAATACGAACGCAACCTCCACGCGCTGGTGGCCCGCGTGGCCCAACTGGGCCCGGACCTGATCTGGGTCCGCACCACCCCGGTCGATGAATCCCAGCACAACACCCCAGAAATGGGCTTTTGGCGCTTCAACCGGGACGTGGACGCCTACAACGCCATCGCTGACGCGGTGATGGCCCAGCACAACGTGCCCGTGGCTGACCTGCACACCTTCACACGCAGCCTCGGCCCCTTGAACGAACTGCTCCACGACGGCAGGCACTACATCGAGCCGGTCCAAAAGCTCCAGGCCGCGTTCCTGGCCGGCTATGTGCAAGCCCGGCTCCAGTCACGTCGCGGATGAAGAGAAAAGTCACCACAGAGTCACGGAGGCACAGAGAGGACAAGAGAGATTAAGGGTTGGGGATCGGGGGTTCCTGATTGATATTGATTAGCCCGCCCCCAACAGGGGTGCGGCCACGGCCGAGATCAAAAAAACACACATCACGTCACGCGCTGGACGGCGGTGGAATCTGTTCGCCGTGCGGGTCGCGTGTGGGCCGGCCCAGCACAGCATCGAGCCGCTCAGCCAGCCCCGGCGCGTGTTCGAGCCGCTCAGCCTCCTCGTGCACCTGCTGAGCGTCCAGCCCGGCATGGTCGCCCAGGTAGGTTTCCCACAGGCGGTGGGCGCGCACCATCTGCTGGGCCTGATGCAAGCCCGCGTCGGTGAGCTGAACCGGGCCGGCCCCGCTGCGATCCTGGCGGATCAACCCCTCGCGCTGGAGGCGGGCCAGGAGCCTGCGGGCCCGCGGCAGGGAAAGCGACGCGGCCTG
>DASVCG010000136.1:0-4948 GCA_036381755.1 Phycisphaeraceae bacterium
GACCGCTCCGCCTCCACCCGCAGGGGCAGCACATCGCGGTCGAAGGCCGTCTGTTGCTCGAGGATGGCGGCGGAGGTTACGCCCGTATCCCGCAGCCGCTGCATGTCCTGTTGATGCTGGGCCTGGAGCGTTTGCAGAGCCGCTGCTGCGCCGCCGCTGCCGACGAACAGGCGGTCGTGGAGGCTCGGCGACAGTCGGCCCAGGACCGCGCCGCTGAGCAGCACGCCCATAAGCAGCCCCGCTGCCAAAAGATACAGGTCGCGGTGTGTGGGGAACGGCCAGGGCCGGGCCGCCTGACTCGGGGGCGCGGCCGGCTCAGCCTCACCTGGGGCGTCGGCATCACCATGATGGGAGGAATTCGGGGGGCGATTCGGCAAGCTCATGGCCGTTCAGCATCCTTCATGACCGCGGGAAAGGCAAAAGCTCATTCATTAAAAGTAAAAGCCGCGACGTCAGCCGATGGGCGGATCACACAGGCGGACCTCGCTTGGCCAGGCCCGCGACACAAACCAGGCCAGGCTCGGCAAACCAGCAGTCAACCAAGGCCCTTGTCGGGGCGGTTTTTCCAGAGCGGAGCGGATCAGCCGAACATCAGCGGGGGCACGGGCAGGTCAGCCCAGGGGCCAGCGTGGGACAGGTACGCGCGGAGCCGGCTGGCAGCGTGGATCAGCGCCTGCGTGCAGCGATGGACCATCGCCTGGTGGCGAGCGCTGGTGATCCGGTCGCCCGCGGGGTCCACGAAGTCCATGGTCTGGGCCAGGTGCCGCACCGCCTGCTCGATTTCCGTCGGGCAGGTCAGCGAAGGGTCCTGGGCCAGACGGACCAATTCGCGGATCAGCCAGGGGATGGGGCAGTATTCGCCGCTCAGGGCGCTTTCCTCAGCCTGGCCGTCGTCAGCCAGCCGCCGCCATTCTTCCATGAAGAGTCGGCGGGCCAGGCGCTCCAGAGCGGGGTCGGAGGCGTGACGCATCACCATGCCTCACCTCTTGCGGCCGCGGGTTAACGCGGATCGGGGATCAAGTCGCGACGGGGCTCGCTCGAAGCGCCGCCGCTGGGAACCGCATGGGGCCAGGCCCGCGCAATCGCGACCGGCGACCGGGCCTCCAAGCTCAAGCTCCCGCCATGAACCCGCAATGAACCAATGAATGAGGCTGGCTCCTCCTGTTCGATTCAGTTTAGGCCCAGACACCGATAAGACCAATGGTATTTTCGGACCTTCCCAGGTGTGGCTTGAGCCTTAAGGCTCCTTAGCGCGATGAATTTGCAGATAGCGGGCCGGCAGGCGCGTTCAGCCGATGCTTGAGAGCCGCAGGGCGGGGCCGCCGGAGCGCCAGTCAAGGCACCAGGAAGCTGTCTTCGTCGGGGGTTTGCGGGTGTTCGGTGCCCGAGTAGCGCTGCACGCCGCGCAGCAGCCAGATGTTGTCGAGATCGCCGCCTCGGCCGGGCGAGCGGAGGACCGGGCGGATCGTCCAGGAAACCGAGCCGCCCGCGGTCAGGACGTTCTGCCCGCGGTTGCCGTGGATCTTGCTGGGCGTGGTCTGAGGCAGGGAGGTATCGAAGGTCATCCGGTTCACGCGCACCACGAACAGGGGGTTTTTGTCCGCCAGAACCGCTAGATGTGGGTTGCGGTCGATGCGGACCGGCTCCGCGGTGTACTGGTTCTGGTAGCTGTAGGAGACCGCCTGGGGGGAGGGCCAGTCCAGGTGCTGGCGGGTCATCTTGCCCAGGGGGGCGTGCGGGTTTTCCGGACAGGCCAGGCGGTCCGCGTCGATCAGGCCGCTGCGAACGAGGATGTAAAGATGGGCTGAGTTGGAGGAGACGACGCCGTTCTCGTGGGCTGGGTCCTGCCCGACGTTCCACCAGACCGCGCCGGGGCGGACCGTGCCGCGGGGCAGGACGTGCTGATGGTCCGCGGCGTACTGGGCCAGCGCCACGCCCGCGTCGCCCAGGTTCGCTGCGCAGGCCAGCCGGCGGGCCTCCGCCCGGTTCCGCTCCAGAAACGGAAAAAGGAGCGACAAGCCGATCAGGAACACCGCCGCTGCCGAGGCCACCTGACGCCAACCCAGGCCGATGCCCGGCCGGGTCTCGGACAGCATCTGCACCTGCGCCGCAAACTGCTGGCGATGCTTGATTTGGGCGATCAGCGAAGAATGCACGGGCGGCAGGTCGGCCTCCGGGACGGTGGGCATCGCGTCCAGGAGGTTCAGAAGCTGGGTAAGACGCTGGGCCCGCGGGCCGGCGTCGGGCGGCAGCGACACAGCGGCGTCCTCCCCCCTCCGCCTGGCTTCCAAAAGAGCGTCGAGCACTTCCCCGTCAGCGGGACACAGGTAACGGACGCCGACGCGCTGGGACGAGGAGTGGGAGGGCTGGCTGGGCATCGCGTTTACCTCTTGCTCTTGCTGGGGTGGCGCGCCTCGTAGCGCGACTTCCAAAGCTGGGCGAAAGTGCCCACCGCGGCGTGCAGGCGGCTTTTGACCGTGCCGAGCGGAATGTTCAGCATCGCCGCGATCTCCTTGTAGGCAAAGCGGTTAAAGTAGGCCAAAAGCAGCACTTCCCGCAGGTGGTCCGGCAGGGTGCTGACCACCTCCTGAACCAACTCCTGGATCTCGCGCTTCTCCAGGTCTTCTGTTGGCAGAGGCAGGTCGGCCTCCAGCAGGTCGATGAAGCTTCGGCCGTCGGGCTGGGCCTGGTCGATCAGGGCCGAAAGCGGGGCCGCCTGCTGCCGACTACTTCTACGCAGGTAATCCCGGGCCTTGTTCGCCGCGATCGTGAAAAGCCAGGGCTTGAGGCTGCGGGACGGGTCGAACGTGTCGATGGACAGGTGAACCTGGAGAAAGGTCTCCTGGAACAGGTCCTCCGCTGCAGCCCGATTGCCCACGAACCGGAGCAGGAAATGGAATAACTCCTGACGATACCGCCGCATGAGCACTTCGAAGGCCCGCTCGTTCCCGGCCCGGTAGCGCTCCACGAGCATCTCGTCGCTCAGTTGGCTCAGCGGCTTGTTCGCCTCCTGATCCATGCCTGGGGAAATTGTAGGGAAAAGATCCGATGCTGGAATTTAGCGGTTTTTTTCGATCGCCCCCTTACGCGTGGGTCAGTCCAGCGGGTTGATCACCAGCCCGGTGGCCAGCTTGGGGTAGAAGAAGGTGCTCTTCTGGGGCATCAGCTCGCCGGCCTGGCTGACCTGGCGGACGGCTTCCAGCGGTGTGGGCCGGAGGATCAGCCCGAGCTGATAATCCTTGCCGTCGGTCTCCTGCTCCAGCCGGCTCAATTCATGCGGGAACTTCCACGCCACGTCCTGGGAAGGCTCGCAGAAGTTCGGCTGGCAGATCTCCTCGACGATCAGGTGCTGAACGATGGCCACATCAAGCTGCCGCCAGGCTTCCGACTGCTGGGGGAACTTCTCACGCAGCGGGTCGGGCGAGACGGTGGTGGCGATCGCCAGCGGCTCGTCGGGGTTGGTGGGGTCGTACAACCCGATGGGGTGATGCCCCTGGTGCGTGCGGAGGGCTTCCTCCAGTTCCGCCAGGTTGGTGCTGGGGAAGGGAGCGATGTCGAGCTTGCCCTTTGCCGTCTCGATGAACCGCTGCATGGTGAAGCGGGGCATACGGCCCAGCACGCGGTGGGTAGGCAGCACGATCATGCCCGGGTCGTGCATCGACACGAGCACGAAGAGGCACTGGCTCGCCCCGCCCGGGTCGCGGCCCTGGTGCGTCAGCTCGTTGAGGTAGTTGAGCGCGGTGGTGTAGCGGTGGTGGCCGTCAGCGATGAAAACATCCTTGTCCGCCAGCTCCGCGCTGAAGGCGCTAATGAGCGCAGGGTCCTGGACCGCCCAGACCTCGTGGAGCACGCCGTCGCTGGCGGTGCGGGCGTGGAAGCGGGGCGGGCCGGCCTGGATCACCTGCTGCATCAGCGATGCGGTGCGTTGCCGGGGGTCGGCGTAGATGCCGAAGATGGGCGAAAGCTGGGCGCGGGTGGCGCGCATGAGCTTGAGGCGGTCCTCCTTGGCGCTGGCGAAGGTCTGTTCGTGGGGGTGGATGCCGCCTGGCCTGCCGAAGGGCTGCGTGGGGAGGTTGGCGATGAGACCTCTGCGTTGGTATCGCTGTCCGCCGACGGTGTAGGTCTGCTGATAGACGAACACCGCGGGCTGTTGCCAGCGTTCCAGGACGCCCGCCTCCAGCCACTGGCGGTAGCGCTGCCCCGCCTGCTGGTAGGCTTCGTCGGGCCCGACCGTCTTGGGGGGCAGGTGGGGCAGGTCGATGACGACGATGTTGTGCTCGCTTTGGCGCAGGAGGGCTGCTTTGGAGGCCTCGTCGAGCACGTCGTAAGGCGGGGCGATCAGGGCGGAGAGGTCGCTGCTCTGGGGCTGCCGGTACGTTACCGCGGGGATGGGGTGGATCGGGGGCATGATCGTTTCGCCAACAAGGGGTCAAAAGGGCTCCGGGGGGTTCTGGAAGCCGGGCGTTCCGGTGGCCGGGGGATAGGCAGGATAACCAAAATCCCGGCGATGGCGAGTGGCCAGGGGCGCTGGCTGCTGGCCGCTGCGGCGAGGCTCGGCTAGGCTAACCGCCGATATGACCAAGCTGGCGGTTTCCATTCTGGTTCGTCATCTGGGCCAGGCGCTGGCCGATGCAGCGAGGGCTGCGGAGTTCGGCGCGGAGCTGGTCGAGTACCGCATTGACCAGGTGGGGGAGGATGCGGACCTGGTGGTTGCGCTGGTGGAAGGCTCGCCCCTGCCGTGCATTTTGACCTGTCGGCCGGTGTGGGAGGGGGGTTTTTACGAGGGCGATGATGCCCAGCGGTTCGAGCTGCTTGGCCATGCGTTCAAGGGGGTGCGTGCCCCGGCGTATCTGGATCTGGAGCTGGCGGCGTATCAGCGTCACCCGGACGTGCTGGAGCGGATCGGAATCGCGGGTCAGATGGGTCAGGCTGCGGGGACGGGCCTGAT
>DASVCG010000137.1:0-2765 GCA_036381755.1 Phycisphaeraceae bacterium
GCCCATTACCGCCACCCGCGCACCGCCATCCTCATGGCACACGCCCGCGGCGTCATCCTGCTGGCAGCACAGCAGCAGGGGCTGACGGTCTACGACCTGCCCTCGACAGAAGTGAAAAAATCGATCACCGGCTACGGGCACGCTTCCAAGGAGCAGGTCCAGCGGGCGATCCAGGCGCAGTGCGGCCTGGCGCAGATGCCCAGCCCGCCCGACGTCGCCGACGCCATCGCCATCGCCCTCTGCTGCGCCAGACGACTGGCGCTGGAGCGGGTCTCGTAACGCTTCCCCCGTTAAGAGATGGCTTTGGGATGCAGCCCCATCCTCGATGGGTGACCTTGATTCTTCTGACTCCTGCCGTCTAGCGCCTGCCCGCTGCCCCCTGCCCTCTATCTTTCTTAGCGTCTTGGCGGTTTGTCTTTCTCAAGATCCGCCAGGAACGCCTCAGCACGGTCCAGCAGGCGTTGGCTTTCGGGGAAGCTGAGCCGCTCGCGCGTGGTTGTCGCGTCGCCCCAGGCGTAAGCCGCAAGCTCGTGCGGGTCGATCCGCACCCGCTCGTTCTCCACCAGGCCGATGAAGTAGCTGACCGTCTTGCGCACCCGCTTGCCGCTTTTTTTGGTGTAGATATAGGTTTCGGTGAAGCTCGGCTCGGGCATGAGCTTCACCTGATCGATGCCGGTCTCCTCCATCAGCTCGCGTCGGGCAGCGGCCTGGGGCGTTTCGCCTTTTTCCAGATGCCCCTTGGGGAAGCCCCAGTGTCCGCGTTGGTGCTGCACGATCAGGTAGCGTCGCCCGCGTGGGGAGGCGTGCACGGGGATGACGCCGCAGGAGCGCTCGGTTTCCATGCCTGATCTTTTCTGCTGGGGCAGATCGCAGCAGCGGGATTAATCGCCCGGGTCGAGCACCGCCATGAAGGCCTCCTGGGGGATGTCGACGGTGCCCACGCGTTTCATCCGTTTTTTGCCTTCTTTTTGCTTTTCCAGGAGCTTGCGTTTGCGGGTCACGTCGCCGCCGTAGCACTTGGCGGTGACGTTCTTGCCCACCGCCTTGATGGTTTCGCGGGCGATGATCTTGCCGCCGATGGCCGCCTGGAGGGGGATCTCGAAGAGGTGGCGGTCGATCTCCTTTTTAAGGCGGACCAGCAGCGCCCTGCCGCGCTGCTCCGCCTTGTCGCGGTGGACGATGACGGAAAGGGCATCAACCTTCTGGCCGTTGACAAGGATGTCCATCTTCACCAGTTGGTCAGCACGGAAGCCCTTGACCTGGTAATCCATCGTGCCGTAGCCGCGGGTGATGGATTTCAGCTTGTCGTAGAAGTCATAGATGATCTCCGCCAGGGGCAGCTCGTACTTAAGGATCTGCCGCGTCGCGGAGAGGTAGGTTTGGCTCACATATCGGCCGCGTCGGGCCTCGCACAGCTTCATCAGGTCGCCCAGGCAGTCGGTGGGCGTGATGATCTCCACCTCCAGGATCGGCTCGCGCACCTGGGCGATCTTCGAAGGATCAGGCAGATCCGCGGGGTTGGTGATCTGAACCACCTCGCCGCTGCGGAGCTGGACCTCATACGTCACCGTGGGCGCGGTCTGCACGAGGGTGACGCCGCCTTCGCGTTCCAGCCGCTCCTGGATGATCTCCATGTGGAGCATGCCCAGGAAGCCGCAGCGGAAGCCGAAGCCCAGCGCATCGCTGGAGACCGGCTGGTAGGTGAAGCTGGCGTCATTCAGGTGCAGTCGGCCGATGGCGTCGCGCAGCTCCTCAAAGTGCGTGTCCCCGGTGGGGTAGAAGTCGCAAAAGACCATGCGCTGGGGCTCGCGGTAGCCCGGCAGCGGCTGGGGGGCCGGGTCCAGCTCCAGGGTGATCGTGTCGCCGATGTTCACGTCCTCGAGCGTCTTGATGTTGGCGACCATGTAGCCGACCTCGCCCGCGAGCATCGGCTCCTTGTAAGGCGTCATCTTGGGCACGAACTTGCCCAGCTCGACCACGGTGTAGGTCCGCCCCGTGCCCATCATGCGGATCTTGTCGCCGGCCTGGAGTCGGCCGTTGAAGAGGCGGAAATAAACGATCACGCCGCGGTAGTCGTCGTACTCGGAGTCGAAGATCAGGGCCTGGGTCTTGCCCGCCGGGTCGCCCTTGGGCCCGGGCAGGCGTTCGCACACCGCAGCCAAAAGCTCCTCGATCCCCTCGCCGGTCTTGGCGCTGGTGAAGATGCAGTCCTCCGCGTTCAGGCCCAGAACCTGCTCGACCTCCAGGGCCACCTCCTCCGGGCGGGCCGAGGGCAGGTCGATCTTGTTGACGACGGGGATGATCTCCAGGCCCGCGTCGATGGCCATATAAGCATTGGCGACAGTCTGGGCCTCTACCCCCTGGGAGGCATCCACGACAAGGATCGCCCCTTCGCAGGCCAACAGCGCCCGCGAGACCTCGTAGTGGAAGTCCACGTGGCCAGGCGTATCGATGAAGTTGAGCATGAACTGCTCGCCATTGTGCTCATGGAAGACAGTGACCGCAGAGGCCTTGATGGTGATGCCGCGTTCGCGTTCCAGGTCCATGTCGTCGAGGGTCTGGTCGCGGGCTTCGCGGTCGGTGACGGCCCCGGTGCGCTGGAGCAGGCGGTCCGCCAGCGTGCTCTTGCCGTGGTCAATGTGGGCGATGATCGAAAAGTTACGAATTCGCATGGATTCAGGCGATCAAAGGACTCCGTGGGAACGCTTGAACAGTCGAATTGGCCATTTTAGTTGAAAGCGCGGGTCACCACAAACGCGGCATAG
>DASVCG010000138.1:0-2593 GCA_036381755.1 Phycisphaeraceae bacterium
TAGTGATAGCCCAAAAGATGGATCAGCCACACCGCCCCCACAAGGCTCAGCGATAGCGAGGCGAAGATCAGCAGCACGCGCAGCCAGCTCCGCGTAGCCATATAGAGCAACATCGCGATGGCCGCCAGCGTCAGCGGGATCGCCACCGCCATCCGCGCCCGAAGCGCCTGCATCTGTTCGTACTGTCCCGACCAGACCACGCTGTAGCCGCCGGGCGCCTCGACGCGCTCGCTAACGACTTGGCGGGCCAAATCAACGTACGTGCCCACGTCGATGTCCTTGACGTCCACGTACACCCAGCTTGATGGCCGGGCCGCCTCGCTTTTGATCATCGACGGCCCGCTCTGGATGCTCAGCTTGGCCAGTTGCCCCAGGGGAACCTGCGCCCCGCTGGGCGTGGCGACGAGCACCTGCCGCAGGCCCGCCAGGTCTTCGCGCAGCTCGCGCGGGTAGCGCACATTCACCGGGTAGCGCGCCAGGCCTTCGACCGTGAGCGTCACGTCCTGCCCGCCCACCGCCATCGCCACCGCGTCTAGCACATCCTGAACGTGCAGCCCGTAGCGCGCGATCTGTTCCCGATCAGGATGGGCCACCACGTACCGCCCGCCCAGGTCGCGGTCGCTGTACGCGCTGGCGGTGTAGCGGCTCGTGCGCGGGTCGGCAAGCAGCGCCTGCGCCATCTGCTCCGACAGGTCCGACAGCGTCGCCAGGTCCGGGCCCATCACCTTGATGCCCACCGGCGTCTTGAAGCCCGTCGAGAGCATGTCGATGCGCGTGCGGATGGGCATCGTCCAGGAATTGGCCAAACCGGGAATTTGCAGCGCATCGTTGAGCCCCGGCACGTGCTGCCCGCCGGGGCCTTCGTAGCCGTAGATCAACTCCTCCACCGTGATCGGCCGCACGTCGGGCAAGATTTTCCTCGGCAGCCACGCCAGCCAATCGGGCCAGTCGCTGTAGAACCGCTCCACGCGCCGCTTGCGCCAGCGCTCCTTGTCGCGGTGGAGGGTGATCGTCGTCTCGATCATGTTCAGGGGTGCCGGGTCGGTGGCCGTCTCAGCCTGCCCCGCCTTGCCCCACACCGCCTGCACCTCCGGGAACTGGCGGATGAGCTTGTCGGTCTGCTGAAGCAGCTCGCCCGCTTTGGTGATGGAGATGCCCGGCTCGCGCGTGGTGGGCATATAGAGCAGGTCGCCCTCCTCTAGCGGCGGCATGAACTCGCTGCCCAGTCGGCTCAGGGGATAAAGCATCGTCAGCACCAGCGACACCGCAGCCGCCAGCGTCAGCGGCCAGAACTTCATCGCCGCGACGAAGAACGGGTGATACGCCGCTTCCAGCACGCGGCTGAGCGGGTTGCGCTCATCAGAGAGAATGGGCTGGGGCAGCAGCATCAGCGCAGCCAGGATCGTTGCGCCGATCGCCAGCCACGTCCGCCACGGTTCCAGGTTGCCCAGCGGCATAAACATCAGCGCCGCTGCGGGCGCAAGCATGCCCAGCAGATACGCCGCCAGACGCCACCCCCGCGGCAGCTCGCGCCCGATCAGGCGGTCACGGACGAAATACACCATCAGCGCCGGCGTGATCGTCACCGCCAGCACCGCCGCCGCCGCCATCGCGAACGTCTTGGTGTACGCCAGCGGCTTGAACAGCCGGCCCGACTGCTCGCCCAGCACGAACACCGGCAGGAAGCTGACGGTGATGACCAGCAGGCTGAAAAACAGGCTCGGGCCCACCTCCTTGGCCGCTTGGCGGATCACCTCCAGCCGCCTTTCTCCCTCGACCGGGCCGGCCTGCTTGAGCCGCACGTGCGCGTTCTCCACCAGCACGATGGAGCTGTCCACCATCACGCCGATGGCCAGCGCGATCCCGCCCAGGCTCATGATGTTGGCGCTGATGCTCAAAAGGTGCATCGCCAGCAGGCTCGTCAGCACGCCCGTGGGCAGCACGATCAGCGCCACCAGCGCGCTGCGGGCGTGCAGCAGGAACACCAGCACCACCACCGCCACGACCGCCATCTCCTTGGCAAGCGTGTGGGTGAGCGTCTCGACGGACCGCTGGATCAGGTCGCTGCGGTCGTAGCCTGTGACGATCGCCACGCCCGGCGGCAGCCCCGCTTCCAATTCCGCCAGGCGCGCCTTGACGCGCTCGATGGTGTCGCGCGCGTTCTGGCCGAAGCGCATGACCACGATGCCGCCCGCGGTCTGGCCCTGGCCGTTCCACTCCAGCACGCCGCGGCGCATCTGCGGGCCCACGTGCACGCTGGCCACGTCGCCCAGCTCGATGGGCACGCCCTGGTCCGTTGCGCCCAGCGCGATGTGTCGCAGGTGCTCCACCACGCGGGCGGAGTGCCGGGCCTCGTCGTCGCCTGCTGCCGCGTCGGGTTCAGCGGTGCCCAAATATCCCCGGCCGCGCACCATGTATTCCGCCTCGCCCAGCTCCAGCACGCGCCCGCCGGCGTCCTGGTTCGACCGCGCCACCGCGCGGTTCACCTCGTCCAGCGTGATGCCGTAGGCCCGCAGCTTCACGGGGTCGACCGTCACCTGGTATTGCTTGACGAACCCGCCGATGGACGCAACCTCGCTCACGCCCTCCACCG
>DASVCG010000139.1:0-5609 GCA_036381755.1 Phycisphaeraceae bacterium
GGCCACAACTGGGTTGTGGCGGTCAGCGTCGCCCGCGACGGGCTGGACGCCATCGAGACCGTGATGGACTTTCACGAGCTGGAGCGGATCGTTGGCGAGATTATCTCGCCGTTCCGCAACCGTCATCTGAACGATCTGCCCCCCTTCGCGGATGGGAAGATCAACCCCACCGCGGAGCGCGTGGCCTGGTGGATCGGGACGCAGACCGCCCAGCGGCTGCCCGCGGGCGTTCGGTTAGTGTCCGCCAGCGTGGAGGAAGCGCCGGGCTGCCTGGCGGTGTACCGGCCCTGATTGGCTGCGCGGGGCCCCTGCCCGGCGGCATGCTGCTGCGGGTGCGACGCCTTTTTAGCCTCTTAACCCTTGGTGCTGGTGACGGCCTGGAACACGCTGGGGCGTTGCTCCACGTTGCGGCTTCGGCAATGCGGGCACGCGGGCTTGCGCTTCTTGCGCTTTTGCTCCTCGTGCTCGCGCAGGGTCATCACCATCTCAAAGTACCGGCCACACTTGCGGCAGTGATACTCGTAGGTGGGCATGGCAAGTCCTTTTGCTCACTGGCTTTTTGGGATGATAGGCCTGCTTCGCAGCGGGGGCCTTTGACGGCTGGGGCGTTTATGCCGGCTGGGCAGCCCGCGGGGACG
This sequence comes from Phycisphaeraceae bacterium, assembly GCA_036381755.1. Classification (GTDB taxonomy): domain Bacteria; phylum Planctomycetota; class Phycisphaerae; order Phycisphaerales; family Phycisphaeraceae; genus DASVCG01. The sequence continues at coordinate 639 of DASVCG010000139.1, forward strand.
CACGGGCGGGTAGGAAACAGGCAAACTTGGCAAGTCGCCCTGCTGCGATGCCGATCCCATCACGAAGCGGCATGGAGGCGGCCGCTGCACCACGCGAGCGGAAATCAACCATGTTGCCGGAACGGATCGAGCTGGAGCAGTCAGGGCCGGTGGTGACCGTCCGGGTGCGGGTCCCGCAGGTGACGCATCTTCAGATGCAGGAGATCGTCGAGGATTGCCTCGTGCGCGTGCGTTGCCACAACGCCACGTACGTCCTGCTGGATTTGGAGGAGGTTCAGTTTCTCTCCTCGGAGTGCATTGGGTCGATCGTGATGCTGCTTCAGGAGCTGGAGCACGTGCGCGGCCGAATGGCGCTGGTGCACTGCAGCGACAACATCGCTTTCCTCTTCAAGGTGACGCGGTTAGATGCGGTGGTGGGGCTTTTCGAGGACGAAAAAGAAGCTCTGGCGAGTTTTTGACCGCTGATTCCCCCTCACCTTACCCTCTCCCCCAATGGGGGAGAGGGCTAAAAGATGATGAACCCCCAACCCCCGATCTCTAATCCCTAATCCCCATCCCCCTTTATCTTTCTCTGTGTCTCTGTGGTGAATCTTCTCTTTCCTACCCTCTACCGTCTGCCCCCTGCCGTCTAACTTTGTTCACGATGCGCCGCCGGTCTGGTCGGCCAGGTCCAGTTTGAGGGGTGCTTCTTCGGAGGGGCGCAGGGCCTGGTCGGGGTGGTTTTGGGCGTCGTACTGGTTGATGCGGTCGATCATGAGGCGGAGTCGGCCGTAGTTGCGTTTGGTGAAGGTGAAGTAGAGCCGGGGCAGGTCCAGGTGTTCGCGTTCGCCCTTGAGCGCGTTGCCCTGCTGGATGCGGCCCTCCTTGAGGAGGCTGGCGAAGTCGTGGTTGAGCTGGTCGAGCTGGTCCGGCTGCAGCGGGCGGCGGATGCGCAGCACGAGCGTGTCGTGGACGAATCGCAGGGAGTGGTAGTTGCGGTAGAAGCCCAGGACGTGGTTCGCGGCCTCCTGGGGGCTGTGGGTGATGTGGTAGAGGTGGAGGTCTTCGGGGCTGATCATGCCGTTGGCCAGCAGTTGGTTGCGGACGTAGCGGTCCCACTGGCTCCAGTATGTGCCGCCGGGGCGGTCGATCATGACGATGGGCATCATGGGGGCTTTGCCGGTCTGGACGAGGGTGAGGGTTTCGAAGCCCTCGTCGTGGGTGCCGAAGCCGCCGGGGAAGAGGGCGACGGCGTGGGCCTGCCACATGAACATGAGCTTTCGGGTGAAGAAGTAGCGGAAGACGATGAGCTTGGGGTCGCCGACGATGTAGACGTTGGCGTTGGTTTCGAAGGGGAGCCGGATGGAGACGCCGAAGGAGGCTTCGCGTCCCGCCCCGCCGTGGCCGGCGCGCATGATGCCGTCGCCTGCGCCGGTGATGACCATCCAGCCCGCGTCGGCCATGACGCGGCTGAAGGCCAGGGCGGCCTGGTAGGTGGGGTGGGATTCCGGTGTGCGGGCTGAGCCGAAGATGGAGATCTTGCGTGCCTGCCGGTACTGGCGGAAGACCTTGAGGGCGTAGCGCAGCTCCTTGAACGAACGGCTCAGGAGCTTGAGCTCGCCCAGGTCGGCGCCGTCGTCGATGAGCTTGAGGGCGGTGTGGAGGATCTCGCGGACGCGTTTGCCTTCCTCGGAGGCGGGGTCGCCCCCGGCCTGGGCGACCAGGCGGTCCAGCTCGCCGATGAGGCGCTCGTCGATGGGCAGATGCGATGGGGCGGTCGGCTGATCCATGATGTTCCCCTGCGAGGACCATCATAGGCGAACAGGGCGGCGGCGCGGCAAGGGGAAAGTGAGGTTTGTTCAGGACATGGGTATACTGCCCGCATCGGCCGACGCAGGCATGTTCATCTTCATTTCGAAAGGGCTGATCCGATGTCCGAAGCCAAACTGCCCGGAGCGGAGAAAAAGATCCCAGCGGGCGTCTGCGGGATCCTGCTGGGCTCGCTGGGCGTCCACAAGTTCATCCTGGGCTCACCGCCGGCCTGATCATGCTGCTGGTGACGCTCCTGACGTGCTTCGTCGGCTCAGCCGTGACGGGTGTGATCGGCCTGATCGAGGGGATCATCTACCTGACCAAGTCGGACGAGGATTTCGTCAACACCTACATCACGAACCAGAGGCACTGGTTCTGAGGTGGCGCGACCGGCGACCGGCTGCCGCGGCGCGGAGCGCCGCCCGCGCGGGCGCTCTTATTCGACCGGGACGGGCTCGAAGCGGACGCGGCCCCGCGTCCGGCGGGCGAAGTAGCCCTCCACCCGGCGCAGGCCCGTGACCCGGCGGATGAAGGCAGCGGCTTTGACCAGGTCGATCGTCTGCTGCGATTCAAGGTGCGGCTCGGGCAGGCTCAGCCGCCCGGAGTAGAACGCGCAGCCCTGGTGCTGGATGAGCACCACGCGCTTCAGGCGGAGTGCGTCCACAAGGAATTTCAGCTCGTCCACCACGCCCTGCTCTTCCAGGTGCGCCTCGGTATGCCCCGCGAGGCACGCCGGCCCGCCGGGCAGCGCGACGCGGTCGTAGCGAGGCAGCTTGAGGCCGTTTTGGAGGAAGTCGTCGAACTGCTCGCCCACCCGGCCGTCGGAGCAGTAGATCGCCGCGGCGTGGATGCGCCGGGCGACATACGGGATCGCGCTGGCGTAGGGGTTCCGTGACATGGGGGCATGTTAACGGAAGCGATCCCCCATCAGAAGCCGAGCGGTGACGCGGCGTGCCGCACCTCACCCCATGTGCTTGATCACCGCCTCGCCGAACGCGGAGCACTTGACCTCGGTGGCGTCCTGCATGAGGCGGGCGAAGTCGTAGGTGACGGTGCGGGCGCTGATGGCGCCTTCCATGCCCCGGATGATGAGGTCCGCGGCCTCGTCCCAGCCCAGGTGGCGGAGCATCATCTCACCGGAGAGGATGACGCTGCCGGGGTTGACCTTGTCCTGGTTGGCGTACTTGGGCGCGGTGCCGTGGGTGGCCTCGAAGATGGCGTGGCCGGTGCGGTAGTTGATGTTGCCGCCCGGGGCGATGCCGATGCCGCCCACCTGGGCCGCCAGGGCGTCGGAGATGTAATCGCCGTTGAGGTTGAGCGTGGCGATCACGTCGTACTCCGCGGGGCGGGTGAGGATCTGCTGGAGGAAGGCGTCGGCGATGACGTCCTTGACGAGGACTTCCGCCTGCTTCTGGCCGGCGGTCGATTTGATTCTGGTCCACGGGCCGCCGTCCACCAGCTCGCCGCTGTACTGCTTTTGGGCCACCTCGTAGCCCCAGTCGCGGAAGGCGCCCTCGGTGAACTTCATGATGTTGCCCTTGTGGACGAGGGTGACGCTCTTGCGGCCGTGGCGCAGGGCGTAGTCGATGGCGGCCTGGACCAGCCGCGCGGTGCCCTCCTGCGAGACGGGCTTGATGCCGAAGCCGGCGGTGGCGGGGAAGCGCACCTTCTTGAAGCGGTCGGGGAAGGCTTCCTGGAAGAGCTTTTTGAATTTTTCGCAATCCTCGGTGCCGTGCTGGAACTCGATGCCGGCGTAGATGTCCTCGGTGTTCTCGCGGAAGATGACCATGTCGACCAGCTCCGGCTGCTTGACCGGGCTGGGCACGCCGCGGAAGTATCGCACGGGCCGCAGGCACACGTAGAGGTCCAGGATCTGGCGCAGGGCGACGTTGAGCGAGCGGATGCCCCCGCCGACGGGGGTGGTCAGGGGGCCCTTGATGCCCACGAGGTGGGTTTTGAAGGTCTCGATGGTTGCCTCGGGCAGCCAGTTGCCGGTCTGGTTGAAGGCTTTTTCGCCCGCCAGGACCTCTTTCCAGACGATGGACCGCTGGCCGCGATAGGCTTTCTGGACCGCGGCGTCGAAGACGCGCTGGGCGGCCCGCCAGATGTCCGGGCCCGTGCCATCACCCTCGATGAAGGGGATGATGGGGTGGCTGGGGACCTGGAGCTGGCCGTCGCGGAACGTCATGGGCTGGCCAAGGGTCTGGGTGGTCACGGCAAACATCCTTCCTGGCTTGAGGCTGGTGTGGGCAGAGCCCATCATTATGGCTGAATGCCGCGCCGGCTCAACCGGGCCGGGGCCAGCTTGCAAGAGGGCCGCGGAAGCCCCAAACTGGTGGGTTACCGGCCGTAACGGAACTCCCTATGTCTATTGCTGTTATTTCGGATATCCACGCCAATCTCGAGGCGCTTGAGGCGGTGCTGGCGGACATCGACCAGCGGGGCGTCGAGCAGATCGTGTGCCTGGGCGACATCGTGGGCTACGGGCCCAACCCGCTGGAGTGCCTGGACCTGGTGATGGAGCGGTGCCTGTGGGCGCTCATGGGCAACCACGATTTCGCGGTGCTGTATGAGCCGACCAGCTTCAACACGTCCGCGGAGCAGGCCTCGTTCTGGACCCGCCAGCAGTTCGAGCGGGAGCCCGACCCCAGCCGGCAGCGGAGGCGGTGGGAGTATCTGGGCAGCCTGCTGATTCGGCAGCGATACCTGGACGCGATGTGGGTGCACGCCTCGCCCCGTCGGCCGATCAACGAGTACATCTTCCCCGACGATGCGATGACCGCGCCGACGAAGATGCAGCAGATTTTCGACCGGATCGAGCGTCGCTGCTTCTGCGGGCACACGCACGTGCCGGGCGTGTTCACCGACGAGCCGGATTTCTACCCGCCGCAGGACCTGGGGGGCAGCTACAAGTTTTCTGATAGCGAGAAGTGCATCGTCAATCCCGGCTCGGTGGGCCAGCCGCGCGACCGCGACCCGCGAGCTTCCTACGCCATCTTGCGGGAGGACCGCGTCGAGTTCGTGCGCGTCGAGTACGACATCCAGGCGGTGGTGGACAAGGTGGCCGCGGAGCCGGAGCTAAGCGATTTTCTGGGCCAACGGCTGCTGGAGGGGCGGTGAGAAATAGGGGGTAGGAAGATAGGGGGCAGCGGGCAGGCGGTAGGAAAGAGAAGATTGACC
>DASVCG010000140.1:0-3982 GCA_036381755.1 Phycisphaeraceae bacterium
TTGGCCACCGCGTCGGCTGGGGAGACGATGCGGTCCATCCAGCCCTGCGACAGCTCATCGAGCACGGCGTAGGCCGAGGCGATCAGGCATGCCGCCAGCGCTTGCGCGGGCCAGGCGGCCCGGCTGCCCAGCGGGCGGGCCCAGGCCAGCCCCAGCATCAGTGCGCCCATCGCCAGGGCGTGCAGGATCTTGTCGAGCTGAAAGACCACGTCCAGGCTGTAGCCCAGGTCCAGCCCCGGCCAGTGCGTCCCCACCGCCAGGGCCAGCCAGTAGGCCAAGACCAGCGGGCGGGCCAGCGGGGAGGCCTTGGCCGGGCGAGCGGTCGTTGCGGGATGAGTCGGGGAGGTTTTCACGTCGGTGCTGTGCGTCACCCCGGCGTGCGGCGGCCTGGGCCACGGCCGGCTTCACCACCTCATCATGGGGATGGGGAACATCCTACCCGTTTCACCCCTCGCGGGACGAACGGGCGTCCGGACCCGCCTGGAGCCAGCGACCCGCTCTGCTGCTGCGGCCCCGATAATCCCGCCGACTCGTCTTGATCGCTCCGTTTGCCGATAGACCGCCCAACGGGGCAATCATGTCCGAAACTTCGACACCTTTAATCGTTCCTCCCGGTGCTCCTCCGCTGCGTCGGGGCCTGCGCCGACGGCGGGTGGCGATCGCTGCGGGCCTGGTGCTGCTGCTGGGCGGCGTCAGCCTGGAGGGAATCGCCCGCTTTGGCCTGGGGCTGGGCGATCCGCCGCTCTCCATCGCCGACCCGCAGATCGAATATCTCTTCAAGCCCGGCGTGTATCACCGCTTCGGCAACCGCATCGCCTACAACGCCTGGTCGATGCGGAGCGACCCGATGCCCCCGACCAAGCAGGACCCCCGCGAGGCCCGCGTGCTGATGCTGGGCGACAGCGTCATCAACGGCGGGTCGCTGACCGATCAGGACGAGCTGGCCAGCTCGATCCTCCAACATCGCCTGACGCAGGAGCTGGACCGCCCGGTGACGGTGGGCAACGCCTCCGCGGGCAGTTGGGGGCCGGGCAACTGGCTCGCGTACGTCAATCGCTACGGCCTGTTCGACGCGGACCTGGTGGTCATCGTCCTCTCCAGCCACGACGCCCACGACGAGCCCACGTTCGAGCCGGTCGTGGGCGTGCACCCGGCTTTTCCGGACCATCCGCCCCTGCTGGCCAGCCAGGAGCTGGTGTTCCGCTACCTTTTGCCCAGGCTGGGGTTCGGCGTCGGCGACCAGCCCGACCCCTTCCCCGCCCAGCGGCGCACGGAAGAAGCTTTGCGCCACCTGGAGCAGCTTATCCAGATGATCCAGGCCCAAGGCAGGCCGCTGATCCTGGCGCAACACCTGGCACGGCAGGAAATTACTTCCAAACAACCCGATGCCGGGCACGACCTCATCCTGGAGCTGGCCCAGCGGCTCCACGTGCAGACCGTGCAGCTTGGCCCGGCGTTTGAGGAAGCCCTGGCCCGCGGCCAGCAGCCTTACCGGGACGACATCCACCCCAACGCTGAGGGTCAACGCCTCATCGCCCAGACGCTGATCGAGCCGATCCGGGCGCAGCTACGCCGGGCCGGCGAATAACCATATCTGTACGACCCGCGGCGTTTTGTCTTGGCGCAAAGGCTGTGCTTGGGATATACTTAGGCCGATCAAGTCGCCCAGGCTGTCTTCGGGCTCTGGTTCCCTGGTGTGTACAACCCTGCTTCAGTTCCGGGGAGGACGCAGGCTCGTGGGGAAGTCGGGGGAGGGGTTTGTTATTTATTTTTATTTTCTTTGGTGATGGGAGGAACCGTCGTGGGAAGAAGGAGGCGTGCTATGACGAATCGTGGCTATCGGGCGTTCACTCTGATCGAGCTGCTGGTGGTCATCTCGATCATCGCCCTGCTCATTGGCATCCTGCTGCCGGCGTTGGGCGCCGCCCGGCGGGCCGCCACCCAGATGAAGAGCAACACCCAGGTCCGTGGCATCCATCAGGCCATGGTTACCTTCTCCCAGAGCAATAACAGCTACTATCCCGGCTACAACGGTAGCCAGTTCCTTAGGGCTGTTGAGATCGAGTTTGCCTCGGCAAGCGGCGCATCCGTTGAGGGGCGGTTTGCCATCATGTTGGCAGGCAACTACTTCACGGGAGAGTACATCGTCAGCCCGGCTGAAACCAAAACCGCCTGGACAACCGGCGACGTTACGACGATCAACTACTCCTATGCCATGCTCGAGGTGAACTATAACCAATTTACGCCACATGCCGATCATAAGACCCGTCGCGACGAGTGGCGTGACACGTTGAATACCGAGGCCATAATCGTTTCCGATCGTCTGGCCCAGGGGACTTACAACCAGCCGGACACCTACAAGAGTGTCTGGACGAATGAGCCGGGCGATTGGCGCGGCAGTGTGGCCTGGAACGACAACCACGTGGATTTCCAATCAACCGCTATTATCGAGGATACTTCGTACGGCAAGGTCCGAAATGAAAACGATGTCCTGTTCAACCGGGACGACAACTCCAGTGTCAATTACACGGGGAACGATGCCAACGCGATGATGGTATCCAGGCTAGCCAACAACGCGCTTCAGTAATCTCGCGGAAAAGATCAATCCGGCATAGAACGGCTGAGCGGGTCCGCCCGCTCAGCCGTTTATATTTTCCGCTTGCATGGGATTGTTCATCTTCCGCCCTGGGAGCGGCGTCTTTCCGCCCGTGCCGAAAGAGGGCGGGGTGAAGTTCCAGTAATCGCTGGGCTTGCCGTAGGTTTCGAGAAAAGCCTGCGCGTCGGGCTCGATCTGCTGCTGAGCCCAGCGCCATGTTGTTTCATCCCACTGGACGCTGGCCTCCAGCGGTTTTCTGAGCCACTTCTTCAATCGCTGCCGAACCGATTTGGGCAAGCTGAGTCTGAGACGGATGAGTCCAGGCACTTGCCGGAGCAGCCACATCGCCGCTGTATCCTGCGAATGCTCGCTCGTGACGTTTTGAGGGCGGTTAGCGTCTTCCTGAATCCCGTGCGGGGAGATCTGGAGGAACTGGCAGCACCTGCGCAACACAGCGTGAGGGTCGGCTTTGAAATCCTCAAAGAACAGCACCAGGATGCGATCATCAGGATAGTACTTGCGGTATGCGTTGATCTGCTTCAGGTACAGGCTCGCGTCGATCAGCACCGGTTCTTGACGCAGGGCCTCGCGGAAGGGTAGACCGGGGTCGATCCAGCCGTTGTGGAGCAGTTGAAGCCAATGGGAACCCAGACGTTCCATCGGGTGCCGGACGATGTAGATCAATTTCGCCTCGGGCAGATGGCGGGCGATCCGCTCGGGCACGTGCGGGAAAACACCGGTGCACGAATAGTCAATGCTGCCCTCGCCGATCGCTTTGGCGCTGCCGGCCCTTTCGAACAAGGAGACGTACCACTCCCACCCGCGTGAAAAGTGACGCGAGAAAAAACTCGGCTCTTTGGGCTCGCACATGAATACTTGGGGATGCTTCCCAAGGTAGTAGCAAAGGCTGGTCGTGGCGGACTTGGGAGCCCCGATAACAAGAAAATTGGGATGCATACCTCGATTCCTACTACCTCTCACTGCCAGATGGTTCCGCTTGGGCGGGCCTCGCCCATCGGGTGGAGAAGATCACGTCGAAGGCGGAACCGGGAAAGTGGAGCGGCGGGAAGCCCTCTGCTGCACCGCATCCCCTAAGCGTCTGGCCAGCTCGTTCCATGTCTGCGGCATGAACTGACGTGCGGCGATGACGTATAGGCCGCCCCCCACCACCATAGCGACGATCGCACGGACCAGGTGATGAAATGGCATGCGGGGCAAGTGCTCCGCCACGACAGCCGCCGCGAAAGTGGCGGCCAGGCTCAGCAGCACCGGCTTGACCAGCACCTGGGCTACTTGCTTCCAGGCCCTTCCAATGGGTCGCATCGCCAGATAAAGGGAGACCGGGCCGATGATACCGAACGACACCGCCGTCGCGATGGCGACCCC
>DASVCG010000141.1:0-9229 GCA_036381755.1 Phycisphaeraceae bacterium
GTTTTCCCTCCACAAAAAGGCGCGGATTGAAACACCTCAGCCATGCGGACACTGATCGAGCCACCTTTAAGCACCTGGTCGATCCAAGGCCGGGCGTCGACGGACCCCGACCGCGCCGCACTGGGGCGATTAATCAATCAGCGAGCCAGGCAGTGGGGCGCCGCCCCTCTAAGCCGGGTGGATCGCATCATCGCCACCGGGCATCAGGCCTGGCTGTGGCACCCGGGCATCCTGGCCAAGGACATCGCGGCGCGCCTCGCTGCTGATGCGCTCGACGCAGCGCCGCTGCACCTGGTTCCCGACCAGGACGCCCATGAAGCGCTGGGGCTGGACCTGCCCCAGCAGGAGGGCCCGCGCCTGCGTGTCCGCCGCGTGCGTCTGGCGGAGCATCAGGTGGGCGTGCCCACGGGCGCCCAGCCGCCAGTGGACCCCGCCCAGGTGATCCGCGTGCTGGACGAGATCCGCGACGACCGCCTGCGCCCCTTGCGCGAAGCATTTGAAAGCCTGCCGCCCTGCGAAACGCTGGCGCAGCAAGTCGCGCTCGTGCTCGTGCGGCTGATGCGGCCCTGGACGGGCGACCTGCCCCTGCTCTTTGCCAGCGATCTGCCCCGACTGGAGCCCTATCAACGGCTGGTGGAGGAGATGACCGCCCAGGCCGCTGACTGCGTGCGGGCCTACAACCGCGCGGTAGCGCAGGTGCCCCAGGCGGGCGTAGCGATGCTGACGGTCGAACGCGAGCGCGTGGAGCTGCCTCTTTGGGCCGTCGCCTGGCGTCAGCCTCGCCAGCGCGTCTACGCCGACCTGGCCGACACTGAAAAACCCCTGCTCGTGGATGAGCGCGGCGAGCCGATCAACCTTCAACAAGTCAAGCTGCTGCCCAAAGCCCTCCTCCTCACCGCCATCATGCGCCACCTGGGCTGCGACCTGTTCATCCACGGCAAGGGCGGCGGGGTCTACGACCGCATCACCGACCTGTGGTGGCGAAACTGGCGCAACCAGGAGCTGACGCCCATCGCCGTCGTCTCCGCTGATGTCCACCTGAGCTTCGACGATGCGCCCATCGCCCAGCACGCCGACCTGGCCCAGGCAAAGTGGTACCGTCACCACCTGCCGGCCAACATCGACCGCGTCCTGAACCTCAACGACCCCCTGGCCCGCCAGAAGCGCCGCCTGCTAGAGCAGATGCAGCAGGTGCGCGACCCCTTCCACCGCTGGCTGATCTTCCGCGAGATTCACCGCATCAACGCCGAGCTGGCCCAGATGCACCCCGAAGCGCTGGCCCAGGCCGATCATCAGCTCCAGCAGGCGCGCATCGGCCTGGAGAACGCCGCTGTCGCCGCCCGCCGAGACTGGAGCTTCATCCTCTACCCGCCCCAGACGCTCCAGACCCTCAAGGACGCTCTGGCCCGCCAGGCCGTTACAATCAGGGCATGAAAACGCACCTGCCCCCCTGCCCGTCTCGCCTCAGCGTCGCGGTGCTTCTCTGCCTGACAGCCCTTTTGAGCGCCGCCCAGCCGATCTGGGCCCAGGGTCAAGACCAGGGCCGTATCGCCTTCGACCGCTGGTATGTGCTGTATTTGGGGGAGGATCGCTGCGGCTACGCGCACACGGTGGAGCGTCACGACACGCAGCGGATCACCACCCAGACGGCCATGCACCTGGCTGTCCGCCGCGGGGCCATCGCCCTGACGGTCGAGCAGCAGACGGACTTTGAGGAGACGCCCGATGGCAAGCCCATCCGCGCCACGTCGCAGATGAAAATGGGCCAGATGGCGGTCCAGCGCCAGGTCACCTTCACCGACCAGGGGATGCGCGTCATTGTTTCGCAGGGCAATCAACGCCAGGAGCAACAGTTGCCGCCGATCGAGGGCGACTGGCTGCCCCCCGCAGCAGCCCAGCGGCACATTCAGCAGCAGATCGACCAGGGGGCTCAGCAGATCCAGGTGCGCACGCTGGACCTGACCATGGGCGTCACGCCCGTGCAGATGGCGATGCGCGTGCTGGGCCGGGAGGACGTGGAAGTCCTGGGCAAGGTCGTGCCCGCGGTGGTCTGGGAGGCGACGGTGTCGAGCATGCCCGGCCTGGTGTCGCGCGAGTACGTGGACGAAGCGGGGCGGACGCTCAAGACGACCGTCACCGTCGGGCCGGGCTTCTCGTTCACGATGATCGAGGCGGACAAGACGCTGGCCCTGTCGGACCTGGACCCGCCGGAGGTGCTGGCCTCGCTGTTGGTCGAGCCGGATCGGCCCATCGCTCAGCCGCGCGAGCTTCGCTGGGCGGTGTATGAGGTGAGGCTCAAGGAGGGCGCGACGATCGACCGCCTCGACCTGCCGCGCACCGGCTATCAGCGGGTGACCTGGGGCGATAAGCGGTCAGCCAGGGTGATGGTGAACCTGGACCGGCCCGTGCCGCCCGGGGATGACCTGCCTACCGCCGATCACTTAGCCGCCTCGACCATGCTCAACCACCAGGACCCCAAAATCCAGGCGCTGGTGCGCGAGGCCCTGGGGCCCGATGCTGATGAGCTGAACGACCGCGACAAGGCGCTTCGGCTGCGCCAATTCGTCGCCAATTACATCCAGGCCAAGGACCTTTCGGTGGGCATGGCCACCGCCAGCGAGGTCGCCCGCACCGGGCAGGGCGATTGCAGCGAGCACGCGGTGCTGCTGGCAGCGATGCTCCGCGCCGCGGGCATCCCCAGCCGAACAGCCTGCGGCCTGCTTTATGTGGACGAGTTCCTGGGCCAGCGGGGGGTGTTCGGCGGGCACATGTGGACGCAGGCCTGGCTGCCGGTGAACGACGCCGGCGGCCACGCGTGGGTGGATCTGGACGCAACGCTCGACGAAACCGCTTTCGACGCCGCTCACCTCACCCAGGCGACCTCCGCCCTGACCGATGGCGAAATGGTCAACGACCTGGCCGCCATGGCGCCGCTCCTGGGCGCCTTGGAGATCAAGGTGGTGGACGTCTCCACCGCCCCGGCCCGGGCGCCCGCCTTGGCCCGCTAGCCACCGGGGCCGAGCGGGGGACTTACCGGGCAGGGGACGCGTCTATCAAAAAAACCCGCTGCCGGCCGCCCCCGGAAGTCGGCCGGCAGCAGGTGGATGTGTCGCAGCGGTATCTTGTCAGAGCCGGGTGTCAGCCCTATGACACCGCCCAGCGGGCGACGGCCCCAGGTCGGGCCGGATCGGGCTCAATCAAGCTGAAGGAGCAGGATCGGGTGAGCGAATTGGCTGCGGACCCCTGGCAGGCGGTTCTCCAGGAGCTGCGCGAGGGCAAGCTCGACGTGGCTCAGGCCCGGACCCGCCTGCGCGAGCTGTCCGCCCAGCCGCTGGGCTTCGCCACCGTGGATCACGACCGCAAGCAGCGGTGCGGCGTCGCGGAGGTGATCTACGCCGCGGGCAAGCAGCCCGAGCAGGTCGTCGCCATCGCCCGCGCCCTCCGCCAGCGCGAGCCGTGCGTGCTGGTCACCCGCGCCGCCCCCGAGCACATCACAGCACTGGAATCAGCCTTCGCCAGTGAGCCGATGGAGGTCGGCCCGCGCTGCGGCGCGGTGCTCATCGGCACGCCAAAAGTGCTGCAAGTCAAGCCCATCCCCATTGTTACCGCGGGCACCAGCGACGAACCGGTGGCCCAGGAGGCGCAGCTCACCTGCCGGGCGCTGGGCCATCCCGTGCTGGCGGTCCATGATGTGGGCGTAGCAGGGCTGCACCGCCTCGAACCGCATCTGCCCCGTCTGCGCAGGGCCAACGTCATCGTCTGCATCGCCGGCATGGAAGGGGCGCTGGCCAGCGTGATCGGCGGGCTGGTGGATGTGCCCGTCATCGCGGTGCCCACCAGCGTCGGCTACGGGGCGGCCTTCGAAGGACTGGCGGCGCTCCTGGGCATGCTCACCAGTTGCGCCGCGGGGGTGGTGGCGGTCAACATCGACAACGGCTTTGGCGCCGCCTACGCCGCGTGCCTGATCAACCGCCTCGCCTGCGGCCTGGGGAGGGACGCGCATGCCTGCTGAGCCGCATCAAGTCGGCCGCCTGCCCGCTCCGCCCGCCCGGCCCAAAGAGGGGCACAAGGGCACCTTCGGCACGGTGATCGTCGTCGGCGGCAGCCCGACCATGATCGGGGCGCCTGCCCTGGCTGCCACCGCTGCCCTCCGTGCCGGTGCCGGCCTGGCCAAGATCGCCACGCACGCCTCCATCCTGCCCTTCACCCTCGTCATCGAGCCTTCCGCCACCGGCATCGTGCTGGAAGGAGGCGTTGCGCAGCAACTGGCGGCACTGGACGAGGCGGACCCCGATCAGCGGGCTGTCCTGGCCGTGGGGCCGGGCCTGGGCCGGTCCGATGCCGCCGAGGAATTGGTGACCGCGCTATTGCGCAGCAAACGAGCGATGGTGCTCGACGCGGACGGCCTCAACGCCCTGGCCGCGACGGGCAAGCCCCGCCCCCAGCCAGGCCCGCCGCTCGTCATGACCCCGCATCCGGGCGAGTTCCGCCGCTTAGCGAACCCCCTAGGCATCACCGCCAGCCCCACCGACCCCGCCCAGCGAGCCCAGGCAGCGCGGGAGCTGGCCACCGCCCACGACGCGGTGGTGGTGCTCAAAGGGCATCAGACCGTCGTGAGCCATCGCGGGCGCGATTACCTCAACCCCACCGGCAACCCCGCCCTGGCCACCGCGGGCAGCGGCGATGTGCTCACCGGCCTGATCGCGGGGCTCATCGCCCAGGGCATGGAGCCTTTCGACGCCGCGGTGCTGGGCGTTCACGCCCACGGCCTGGCCGCGGACCGCTGGGCGCAGCAGCACGGCCCCAGCGGCCTGCTCGTGCGCGAATTGGCCAGCCTGCTGCCCGATGTCCTCAACAGCCTCCGCCGCACAAGATAGGGGGCAGACGGCAGGGGGCAGCGGGCACCCCCGGAAGGGGCAGACGATAGGAAAAGACAAACCACATAGCCCGCCCCCGGTAGGCGCGCGGATGGAACTGCATCCAATAGCCCGCCCCCAACGGGGGCGCGGCTGGGGTTGTGTCAAAAGACAGGGGTTACATCAACAGAGCGGTGCGGTGATCTTCGATCACAATGTTGTGAGGGGGAAAACGGGGCGGGCAGGGACAAGTCAGCTCGTCGGGGGGATTGTGCCGAACAAACCTGTATGCCCGCCCCGGACGTCGCTGTCGCACGCCGCTGACCGGACCTGCGGACCCCTGGCTCGCCGCGACCATTTGCATCCAGAGGTTAAAAGCCTTACTCGTCAGCGGCCTCGCGTAGACCTGCTGTTGTCTCCCTGTCGGGTTTTGGCCCGCTGTGCCTTGAGCTGTTACAGCAGATTCGCCGCTATGGTTACTCCTTGTTCAGGATGCAGGTTCGTGAATCATCAGGCTTGTTGATAATTCGCCACCGCTGACTCGAGCATCTGCTGCACGCGTCGGCGAAGCTCCAGCGGCTTTTTCACCACCACCTGGTCCGCGTAGCCGCACAGCCACCAGGCGATCTCGCCCAATCCGTCCACGGTGAAGGTCATTCGGCATCGGCCGTCGGGCAGCAGCTCCTGCTGCTGCGTCGGGTGCCAGCGGACCTCCGCCACGTTCTGGGCGACCTTGGCGGAGAACTCCAGCTCCACCTGGTGCTCCTTGCCTTCGGGGATGAGCTGCCAGGCCTTGCCCAGCTTGTCTTCGACACGGAACCGCTTGGGCCTGCGGAAAAAGCGATTGAGCGGGTCGAGCTGCTGAATGCGGGCCAGCTTGAAGATGCGCACTTCATTGTGCGCGTCGCTGCGCCCCAGGACGTACCAGGCCCGCGCCGCAAAGTGCAACGCGTAAGGCTCCAGACAGCAGGTGATTGGCTGAGGCTCCACAGGGCTGCGGTAAATCAGCCGGCACGCACGGCGTTCGTCGATGCACTGCTGAAGGAGGGTGTAGTACCGCCCCTCGCCGTCGCCCTGAAGCTGGGCGCCACCGTTCACCGTGACATGGGCCATCATCTCCCCGCACGCGGAGCGCAGCGGCTCGGGCACGGTGTTGAGCAGCTTGTAAATCGCGGAAAGCGACGCCCAGATCAGCGGCCTGGAGCGGTGCGCCTGGACCAGCTTCACCAGCGTCATCAGCCCCAGGGCTTCGGTGACGGTGAGGTTGATCGGCGGAAGGAAGAAGCTTCGGCTGATGCGATAGCCCGCCCTCGGCTCGTGGTAATAAGGAATGCCCGCAGCCTGGAGCATGTTCAAATCCCGAAACAACGTTCGCCGGCTGACGCCCAGCTCCTGCATCAGCTCCGCTGCTGTCCGCGGCCGACCGCTCTGAAGCAGCGTGATCAACTGCAACAAGCGATGGATCCGGCTTACTCCCATAAGTCGACCATCACCCGCCGCTTCGATAAGCCCCGGCGTGCCACCAGCGCGGCACTCCCACCGAAAAATGTTGAATTCTCCCCGGAAACCTCTTGGCAACCCCCCGCCTGACGGGCCAGTTTAATCCGATATGCTGCAGCCACGGGTAGTTTACAAAATCCAGGCCGGTGCGCCATCCCCTGATGACAAAAAACAGGCAAATGTTTTTAAATTGCTATGCCAGAGCGGCGTAAAAGGGAGATGAACTGGCCGGTGAAGACAAAATTGGATTCGGGGAACGCCAGGCCCGCCCGGTTGCGGTCGATGTGGCTGAACATCAGCTCGATGTCAGCCAGCGGCGCGGCCTGCCCGCTGGCGGGGTCGATCAACTCCGCGGTGCCCGTGGTGGCGGCGCCGCTGTCGTCGATGCGGTCGAGCCTGGCGGTGTAGCGGATGGCGTAGCCGGGCCCCGTATCAGCGTGGAACACCGCGCGGGTGATCTTGGCCAGGATCACCTTCTCCTGAAAATCGCGGGCGTGCCCCACCAGGATGCCCGCGGTCTGGGCCATCCCCTCGATCACCAGCGTGTTGGGCAGCACCGGCAGGGCGGGGCTTTGGTCCGTAGCAGGGAAATGGTCGTGCAGCACGTCCTCCGCTGCGGAGACGTTCTTGATCGCCACGCAGCGTACGCCGCGCTCCAATTCCAGAATTCGGTCAATCCAGATCCAGCGCATCGCGGGTATCAGCCGGTGCTCCGTGAGAGGGCCTGATCGCGGGTTGCCCCGTTCCGTCCTCTCGCCAGACTCTTGGACGCCCTCAGCGGGGCGCTTGCTCATGCTCAGCCCAGCTTGGCCTGCACGAACTTCACGATGGCGTCCACGGTGAAGATGTTGGAGAAGTCCTCCACGCTCCGGCTGGCTTCGAACTCGCTCAAATCAGCGTGCGGCAGACGCTGGCGCAATTCCGCCAGGCCATCGTCGGTCACCTTGCCGTCCTGGACGTAGCGCGGGTCGTTGAGCACGCTCTCGGGGAACAATTCCGACTGCTCGATCTTGATCCCGAAGGCTTTTTCCAGGCGGAAGACGATGTCGAGGAAGTCGATCGACTCAGCGCCCAGATCCTCGACCAGCTTGGCCTGGGGCGTCACCTCCTCCTCGTCAACGCCCAGGGCGTCGACGAGCACTTCCTGCACCTTGCTATAAACCTGGTCGGGGTTCGAGGTCATCTGGGGTCTCCGGTTATGGGGTGGGGCCGCGGCAGGCGGGGTCAGTCATGCCGCGGGCTGGGGCGGGGAGCCTCCAGCGGGGCCAGGTGGAAGCGGCCCTGCACCGCCACCTGTCCGTCCACCGTGCCCACGCCCTGGAACTCCAGGCCCGTTTCGTCTTGGCCGCGGCGCGTGACCTCCACCCGCAGCGTCTGGCCCGGCCGGACCATCTGGCCGTACCGCACGTTCCTGACCTGGCGGATCACCCACGGCGAATCGGTCTGGCCGCCGGCCAGCAGCCGACCCGCCTGGGCCATCGCCTCCAGCATCAGCACCCCCGGCAGGACCGGGAAGTCCGGAAAGTGGTCCGCCAAGTACTCCTCCGCGCTGGTGAGGCTTTTAATGGCCACCACCCGGTCCGGCTCCCGCTCCAACACGCGATCGATCAGCTCAAATCGCAACGCTTGGGCCTCGTGGGTAGTAAAGCGGCGAGTGTAGTCGGCGCTTCGCCGACACGCAACAGCCCCGCCAGGCAGCCCATCGGCCCGTCCCGCAGCCGGGGCCGGCCCGCGCCCAGCGCCTCGCAGCGGCTGAGGCGGCCCTTTATCATCGAGAGATCATCCAACGGGAGGCCAACGCAAGGCATGACGGCTCCATCCCCCGGCATCCACGACCAGCTTGAGCGGGCAGTCGCAAGCTTCCGAAAGATGTTTGGCCGCGAGCCCACCTGCGCCGCTGCGGCGCCGGGGCGGGTGAACCTCATCGGCGAGCACACCGACTACAACGACGGCTTCGTGCTGCCGATGGCCATCGAGCGCCAGACCCTCATCGTCGCAGCGCCGCGGGCGGACCAAGAAGCGCACCTGGTCTCCACGGGCGTCGACAGCAGGGCGGTTTTTCCCGTCAGCCCCGACCTTCAGCCGGGCCAGCCCGCCTGGGCCAACTACGTGCGCGGCGTGGTGCACGGCTGCCTGACGCGGGGGCTAAGCGTCAGCGGCTTCGATGCGCTGATCGACTCCACCGTGCCCACCGGCGCAGGCCTCTCCAGCAGCGCAGCACTGGAGGTGGCCGCGGCCACGCTGATCGAGGCCCTCACCGGTCAGCGGCTGGACCCGGTGGACAAGGCTCTTTTATGCCAGCAGGCGGAGCACACCTTCGCGGGCATGCCCTGCGGCATCATGGACCAGTTCATCAGCGCGCTGGGGCAGGCCGGGCAGGCGCTCTTGATCGACTGCCGATCGCACCAAACCCGTGCGGTGCCGATGGACGACCCGGCCCTGGCGGTGCTGATCGTGGATTCCAAGGTCAAGCACGAGCTGACCGGCGGGGAGTACGCCCAGCGCCGCGCCCAGTGCGAAGCCGCGGCCCGGGCGCTGGAGGTGTCCGCCCTGCGCGACGCCACGCTGGAGCAACTGGCCCAGGCGTACGCGGATGAGGATCAGGTCGAGTACCGCCGGGCCAGGCACGTGATCCGCGAGAACCAGCGCACGCTCGATTTCGCCGACGCCGCTGCCGCCAGGGACTGGGCCAAAGCCGGCCAACTCATGTTCGAGAGTCACGCCTCGCTCCGCGACGACTTCGAGGTGAGCTGCCCGGAGCTGGACCTCCTGGTGGAGTTGGCTGCGGCGCGCGTCGACCGCGGGCAGGTCTGGGGCTCGCGGATGACCGGCGGGGGCTTCGGCGGATGCACCGTCAGCCTCGTCCGTGCCGA